>DATNKQ010000361.1:0-2825 GCA_035603315.1 Thermoanaerobaculia bacterium | reverse complement strand
CCGCCGCTCTCGGCCAAGGTGATGGCGCGCGCCACCGCCCGCGCCTCGCGCGCGAGGAGGCGCGGCACGAGGTCGTCCGGGAGGGACGGCGCCGCCGCCATCAGGCGTCCTTGAGCAGATGCCGGGCGATGACCAGGCGCTGGATCTCGCTCGTCCCTTCGCCGATGGTGCAGATCTTCGCGTCGCGGAAGAACTTCTCCGCGCGGTAGTCCTTGATGAAGCCGTAGCCGCCGTGGATCTGCACCCCGCGCTCGGAGCAGAAGACGGCAGCCTCGCCGGCGTAGAGCTTGGCCTCCGAGGCGAGGCGCGAGACCTTGCCGCCGCGGTCGAGGGTGGCGGCGGCGGCATAGGTGAGGATCTCGGCGGCGGCGATGCGCGTCGACATCTCGGCCAGGGCGAACTGGATGGCCTGGAACTCGGCGATCGGCTTGCCGAACTGCTCGCGCTCCTTGGCGTAGCCGAGCGCGGCGTCGAAGGCGCCCTTGGCGGTCCCCAGCCCGAGGGCGGCGATCGAGATGCGGCCGCCGTCGAGGATCTCGAGGGCCTGGATGAAGCCCTCGCCCACCTCGCCCAAGAGGCGGTCGTCGCCGACGAAGCAGTTCTCCATCACCACCTCGGAGGTGTCCGAGGCGCGGATGCCGAGCTTGTTCTCCTTCTTGCCGGCGCGGAAGCCCTCCATCCCCTTGTCGAGGACGAAGGCGGAGATGTTGTGGTGGCGAGGGCCGTCGGGGTCGGTGACGGCGAAGACGACGCAGACCTCGCCCACCTTGCCGTGGGTGGTGAAGGTCTTCGAGCCGTTCAGGATCCAGCCGCCGTCGGCCCGCTCGGCCCGGGTGCGGGTGCCGGCGGCGTCCGATCCCGCCCCCGGCTCGGTCAGGCTCCAGGCGCCGATCTTCTTGCCGCTGGCAAGGGGCGTCAGCCAGCGCTCCCGCTGCGCCTCGCTGCCGAACTTGTAGATGTGGTTGCTGCACAGCGAGTTGTGGGCGGCGACGCTGATGCCGACCGAGGGGTCGACGCGCGACAGCTCGGTGACGACGATGACGTATTCGACGTAGCCCAGGCCGGCGCCGCCGTACTTCTCGGGGAAGAGGATGCCGAGGAAGCCGAGCTCGCCGGCCTTGTCCAAAACCTCGCGCGGGAAGCGCTGGCTCTCGTCGATCTCGTCGACGATGGGGTCGATCTCGCGCGCTGCGAACTCGCGCGCCGTCTCCTGGATGGCGCGCTGCTCGGAGGTGAAGGAAAAATCCACGGGCTCTCTCTCCTCTGCGGACGCGAAGGGCGCTCGAAGCCTGGGGATGCTATCGCGCCGCGCGGGAGGCTGCAAACGGCTAGAACGGGAGGACGGCCGGGATCTCTGCCCGCCAAGGCCGCCGTCGAGCGTTTTTGCGGGAATTCGGCCGGATGGGAGCGCCGATGGCGCAACGGCGGCCATTTCGGGCCGCCATAGCCGCGGAGGGCGCTAAGAAGCCGCCAGTAGGCCAACTCCTGGATTTTTGGCGCGATGGGCCGAATTTCGTCCCGATGAACCGAAATTCAGCGCTGAATAGCGGCGGGTAGGTCGAATTCCGCTATTTTGGGCGGGGCAAGGCTCGCCCGGATCGGGGCAGCCGCTGCCCATCTGGGGCAGGCCCTGCCCTTCTGGGGCAAGCCCTGCCCTTTTGGGGCAAGCGTTGCCCCACTTGGGGCAGCCGCCGCCCTTCCGGGGCACGCCCCGCCCATCTGGGGCAGCCCTTGCCCTTTCAGGGCAGGCGGCGCCCGGTATGGGGCAAGCGTTGCCCTTTCAGGGCAGCCGTGGCCCCTACCTTGTGCAGGAGCCGGCAAAAACGTCGCTTTTGTAGCGCCCTCACCCGTGGAGGGCGCTGATCGCGCCAACCCCTTGCTACCGCCATCTCAAGGAACAGGAGGGGCGATCCTGCGGCCGCCCCGAGACTTGCGCTCTTTGTACAGGCTATTCCAACATCCGCAGCGCGGGAATCCTTCCCGGCCGGATCCGTTCATCGTCCTCTGCCAGCAACCGCGTCACTTCCTGGTCCAAAGCCTCCTCCGGCGGCGAGGGCCTTCCAGGCTACCGGAGCATTCCCAAAGGCACGTGTTCCACGTGCTGCACTGTTTACACGTGAAGCTTAGGCAAGCTGGAGACGAAGGTCAATCTCCCCTACTGATATCCCAGCGACCGCAGCCGCTGCTGCTCCTCCTGGCTGAGGCCCTGGGGGAGAGTGCGGGGGGCGGGGCGTCGGTCGGCGAGCCAGCGCTGGAGGAGACGGTCGAGCTCGCGCTCGACGGGCAGGCCCTTGCCGGCCAGGCTCGTCGTCTCCCCGGGGTCAGCCTGGAGGTCGTAGAGGTAGGCGCCGTCGGGGATGAAGCGGGCGTTGCCCTGCGAGAGGATGTACTTGTGGGTGCGCGTGCGCACCATGAGGCCGAGCTTGCCGGCGTGCTCGGCGAAAACGGCGCGCCGTCCCTCTTTACCTTCCGCTGCCAGCTGCCGCAGGTCCTGGCCATCGCGCGGCGGGGCGGCGACGCCGACGGCCCCTAAGATGGTGGGGAAGAGATCAATCGTCTGCACCAGGCCGTCGAAGCGATGCCCCGAGTGCTCCTTCCCCGGCCAGCGGATCATCATCGGCACGTGGGTCGTCGAGTCGTAGAGCCCGACGTGGCGGAAGAAGAAGCCGTGGTCGCCGAGGTTCTCGCCGTGGTCGGCGACCAGGGCGACCAGGGTGTCATCGAGCTGGCCGCGGCTCGCCAGGTGGTCGAGGAGGCGCCCCACCTGGCGGTCGACGTAGGCCACCTCGCCGTCGTAGAGGTCCTTGTTGCCCGCTAGCACCGGC
>DATNKQ010000354.1:0-16341 GCA_035603315.1 Thermoanaerobaculia bacterium | reverse complement strand
CGCCGAGCGGCTGGCCGGCGACTGGCGGCAGCTCCCGGGTGCGACGGCCGCCAGCCGGGTACGGGTGGCGGTCGTCGCCGGCGACTACGTGGTGATCCCGGGGCCGCGGCTGCCGCGGCTCTACCGCGAGATGGCGGCGGCGCTCGCCGGCGGAGGCGGGACGGGCGCCGGGCCGTGAACGACTCCCCCCTCTTGGCCGCCCACGGACTCGCCTGGGCCGCGGGCGGGCGTCCCATCCTCGGCCCGCTCGACCTCGAGGTGCGCGCCGGCGAGTGCCTGATGGTCGTGGGGCCGAACGGGGCGGGCAAGACCACCCTCCTGCGCCTGCTGACCGCGCTGCTGCGGCCCACGGCGGGGACGATCTCCTACCGCGGCCGCCCCTACACGACCCTCGCGCGCCGCGAGCTGGCGCGCCACGTCGCCTACGTGCCGCAGGTGCGCCCCGCCAGCGTACCGCTGGCGGTCGAGGAGGTGGTGCTCCTCGGACGCTACCCCTACCTCTCGGCCTTCCAGCTGGCGCCCTCGGCGCGCGACTTCGCGGCGGTCGACGAGGCGATGGCGCGGGTGGGGATCGAGGAGCTGCGGCGGCGGCCGCTCGACGAGCTCTCGGGCGGCGAGCGCCAGGCCGTCTACGTCGCCGGCGCCCTGGCGCAGGAGGCGGAGCTCCTCGTGCTCGACGAGCCGACGACCCATCTGGACGCCCGCCATCAGCGCGAGGTGGCCACTCTCCTCCTGCGGCTCAAGGCGGACTCCGGCCGCACGGTGGTCGCCGCCACCCACGACTTGAACCTCGCCTCGCTCCTGGGCGACCGCCTGCTGGCCCTCCGCGCCGGCCGGGCGACAGCCTGCGGCAGCCCGGCCGAGATCCTGCGGTCGGAGGTCCTGGAGCCCCTCTTCGGCACTGGCTTCGAGATCGTCCGCGCCGGCGAGCGGCCGGTCACCCTCCTCCAGCTCGGACCCTGACCGGGACCATGCGCCGCCTCCGCCCGCGCTCGGCCCTGCTCGTCCTCGGCGCCTTCTGGCTGGCGACGCTCGCCCTGGCGCCGCTCTGGGGCAGCCATGCCTCGCTCTTCCACGACCTCCTCCGCGGCGAGCCGACGGCGACGACGATCTTCTGGCAGCTCCGCCTCCCCCGGGTGCTCCTGGCTCTCCTGGCCGGCGGCGGCCTCGCGGTCTCCGGCCTGGGCTTCCAGACCCTCTTCCGCAACTCGCTCGCCGAGCCCTACACCCTGGGCATCGCGAGCGGCGCGGCGTTGGGCGCCGTCCTCGCCCTGCGCGCCCAGGAGGCCGCCGAGCTCCTCGGGCTGCCGCTCGTCAGCGTCGCCAGCTTCGCCGGCGCCTTGGGCGCCACCGCTCTCGTGGTGGGCCTCGGCGCGCGCGGCCGGCGGGCGGGCGGCGACGAGACCTCGACGCTTCTCCTCGCCGGCATCGCCGTGTCGCTCTCCTGCTCGGCGCTCATCCTTTTCCTCCAGTACATGTCGGATTCCACCCAGACCTTCCGCATGGTGCGCTGGATGATGGGCGGGCTCTCGGTCGTCGGCTACCGCGAGGTGATCTGGCTGCTGCCCTGGGTGGCGGGAGGGAGCCTCTTTCTTCTCGCCCTGCGCTGGGACCTGAATCTGCTGCTGACCGGCGAGGAGCTGGCGGCCAGCCGCGGCGTCGACCTGGGCCGCCTGCGCCTGCGCGTCCTGCTCGCCACCTCGGTGATGATCGGCACCCTCGTCGCCATGGTCGGTCCCATCGGCTTCGTCGGCCTCATGGTCCCCCACATGCTGCGCCGCTTCGTGGGCCACGACCACCTGATCCTGGGACCGGCCTGCCTGCTGGGGGGTGGCGCCTTCCTCGCCCTCTGCGACGCCGCCGCGCGCACGGTGATGGCCCCCGCCGAGCTGCCCGTCGGCGTCCTCACGGCCCTCCTGGGCGGTCCCTTCTTCCTCTGGCTCCTCGTCGTCCGGCGGAAGGTCTAGATACAATCCTCCGATGCTCCTCTACCGCATCGGTCCCGAAGGCTTCTACGCCGCCGCCTCGGAGCCCGGCGCTCCCCTGCGCGTCCTCTACTCCGACCCCTTCGACACCCTTCCCGGAGGCTGGGAGCTGGGACGCGCCGTCGATCCCGGGTCGGCCGCCCTCCTCGCCCCCGTCCTCCCGGGCAAGATCGTCGGCATCGGCCGCAACTACAAGGAACACGCCCGCGAGCTCGACCATCCGATGCCGGCCGAGCCGCTCATCTTCCTGAAGGCGCCCTCGTCGCTCGTCGGCCCGCGGGCGCCGGTGGTGCTGCCGCCGGAGAGCGAACGGGTGGAGCACGAGGGGGAGATCGCGGTGGTGCTGCGCGCGCGGCTGACCCGCGCTACCGCGGAGCAGGCGCGCGGGGCGATCCTGGGAGTCACCTGCGCCTGCGACGTCACCGCCCGTGACCTCCAGCGCAAGGACGCCACCTTCGCCCGCGCCAAGTCGTTCGACACCTTCTGTCCGTTGGGGCCGGCGATCTGGGTGGGGGCGGACGTCGAGGACCTCGAGGTGGTGACGCGGGTCAACGGCGCCGAGCGCCAACGCGGCCACGTGCGGGAGATGGCCTGGGGCTTGGTCGAGCTCCTCGTCTACACCTCCCGCATGATGACGCTGGAGACGGGCGACGTGCTGCTGACCGGCACGCCGGCGGGAGTCGGGCCACTCGCCGACGGCGACGAGATCGAGGTCGAGATCCCCGGCCTCGGCGTGCTCGGCAATCCGGTGGAGACCTGGCGAGCCTAGGACGGGATCAGGCGCGCAGGGCGCGCCAGGGGAAGAGCAGGAGCGCGGTGGCGAAGGCCAGGTGGATGGCCCCGCCCAGGCGGAAGCCGGCGAAGAGACCAGCGAGCCAGAGCGAAAAGAGCGCCAGGGCCAGCGCCGCGCGCAACGTCGGGGAGCCCATCGCCCGGCAAGCTATCACAGCGCTTTCGGTCGAACGGCTGGTCGGCGTGCGCGGAGCTGGACCGGAGTAGCGCCTGGGACCTGGCCAGGGACGGCTTGTGCTCGGAGAGCGTCCATAGGGAGCGGATTCCCTCTACGCCCGATTGGAGTATCCTGGAAACCTACTCCTTCCCGCCGCGCCCATGCCGCCACTCATCGAAGTCATCACGTTCGACGTCACCCACACCCTGATCCACTGCCCGCGGCTGGGGGAGATCTACTCCGAGGTCCTCGGGCGCCACGGCATCGCGGTCGAGCCCGCCGCGGCGCGCCGCCTGGTGCGTACCGTCTGGCAGGAGTTCGCCTGCCTGGCCGACCCCGGCCGCGACCGCTTCCGCGAGCATCCCGAAGGCGCCCGCGGCTGGTGGCAGCGCTTCCTCGTCCGCTTCTGTCAGCACCTGGACGCCCCTCCCCCTTCGCGCTTCGCCAGCGCCGAGCTCTTCCACCGCTTCGGCCAGCCCGAGAGCTGGGAGGTCTATCCGGAGGTGCGGGAGACCCTGGGCGCACTCAAGGGCCAGGGGCTGGGCCTGGGGGTGATCAGCAACTGGGACGACCGCCTGCCGGCGCTCCTCGCGGGGCTCGATCTCGTCCCCTTCTTCGACGCCGTCGTCTACTCCTCGGACGTCGGCGCCGAGAAGCCCGGCCTGAGGATCTTCCGCCAGGCCCTCGCGCGGCTCGGCGTGGCCGCCGAGTCGGCGCTCCACGTCGGCGACAGCCGCCTGGAGGACGTCGAGGGGGCGATCGCGGCCGGCATGCGCGGCCTGCTGCTCGATCGCGGCGGACGGTCGCGGCGGGGCGGGATCCGCGACCTCGCGCGCCTGCCGCGCCTCGTCGCGGCGCCGGCCGCGACCGCCGAGCTGGTCGAGAGCTGAGTGGCCGGCTGTGTTAAGATCGGTTGCGGCTTTCCGGAAGTCCGCCGATGAAAATCTCCACCAAGGGTGAATATGGCATCCGGGCGATGCTGTATATCGCCATGCACGCCGAGAACGGGCCGGTCACCAGCCACGAGATCGCCGGCCACCAGGGCATTCCAGAGCCCTACCTGCGCCAGATCCTCGCCCTGCTCTCGAAGGACCGCCTCATCCAGTCGAACCGCGGTCCCCAGGGCGGGCATCTGCTGGGGCGCCTGGCGGCGTCGATCTCGCTGCGCGACATCCTGCTGACGCTCGAGGGGCAGACGACCGCCATCGACCAGATCCTCGCGCTGCCCTGCTCGATCGACGTCGGCACCGAGCACTGCGCCATCCGCGAGGTCTTCTTGGAGGTCAAGGAAGCGATTGACCGCATCCTCGCGGCCGCCACCCTCGAGGACCTCGTCAACCGCCAGCTCCAGGTCTCGCGCCAGCAGATCGCCATCCCGCTCGACCTCCCCTCCCGCTCGCCGCTGGCGCGGCTGCCGATCATCCCCGGCTAGAGCCCGCATTTCCCCACCTCGGGAGCGGAGACCCGGAGCGGCCCGTTCCCCTTGCCGGGAGATGCCTTCTGGCCGGAGGCATAACGGACAATCTGTCTCGGAGGGTCTGGACCAGCACGCCGCAGGCGCGGGCCTTCGCAGGGTCGAATCGGCGAGGTGGGGAAATGCGGGCTGGCGGGGCGGCCCGCCCTCAGGATCGCAGGAGACTCTCGAGCTCGTCGGGGCGCGCCGAGCGCATGCGCGCCTCCTCGACGTCGACCGTGCCGGCGCGGACGAGCCCGGCGAGCGAGTCCTCGAAGGAGATCATCCCCTGCGACTTGCCGAGGGTGATCTCGTTGTAGAGCTTCTGCAGGCCCTGGTTGCGGATGTGGTGCCGCACCGGGTACGACGCGAGCAGGAGCTCGACGGCGGGCACCCGGCCGTTGCCGTCGGCACGCGGCAGGAGCTGCTGGAAGACGAGGGCGTGGAGAGCGAGGGCGAGCTGCTGGCGGATCTGCGCCTGCTGTCCGGCGGGGAAGACGTCGACCATGCGGTGGACCGCCTGCACCACGTCGCTGGTGTGGAGGGTCGAAAGGATCAGGTGCCCGGTCTCGGCCGCGGTCAGGGCGGTGGCGACGGTCTCCAGATCGCGCATCTCGCCGACCAGGATGACGTCCGGATCCTGGCGCAGGGCGGCGCGCAGGGCGGCTGCGAAGGAGGGGGCGTCGAGGCCGATCTCCACCTGCTCGACGATCGAGCGGCCGTTCTGGTGCTCGTACTCGACGGGGTCCTCGATGGTGATGACGTGGGCGGCCCGGCTCTGGTTGATCTCCCCCAGGAGCGCTGCCAGGGTCGAGGACTTCCCCGAGCCGGTGGGGCCGCAGACGAGGACCAGGCCGCGGGTCGGCTGGACGAGCTTGGCGAAGCTCTTCGGCAGGTTCAATCGCGCCAGCGTCGGCACCTCGCGGGGAAGCGCCCGCACGGCCGCCGCCAGGCGCCCGCGCTGGCGGTGGAGGTTGACGCGGTAGCGCCAGCCGCCGGCCTCTCCAGCGCCCCCAGCCGCGCCTCCTAACCGGAGCGAGAAGTCGGCCGAGCCGTCCGTCTCGAGCTGCCGGCGTCCGCGGCCGCCCAGGTAGGGAGCCAGCATGAGGCGCAGCTCCTCCTCGCTCAAGGGAGGATGGCCGGTCGTGGCGAGGCGGCCGTCCAGCCGCAGCACCGGCGGGATCTCGGGGATGAGGAGCAGGTCGCTCGCCCCCTTGCGCGCCATCTCGGCGAGGAGCCGGGCGAGCGGCTCGTCCTCGTCCACCTGGGTGAGCCGCCGCGGCTCGGCGGCCTCGGCGGCGGGAGCCGCAGGAACGGCCTCCGGCCGGTCCTGCCGCCCAGAGTTCAGCTCCCCGATCAGCCGGTCGAGCTCCGGATCGCGCAAGAAGTCGGTCACGCACGGAATTGTACGGGCGACCCTTGCCGGATGTCGCCGCGAACGCGCTTGTGAAGGCTTGCACAAGCTGGCCGGAGTTGCTACACTCCGCCTCCACCGTGGAGAGGGGTCTGGACCCCGCGATGCCCACGCCGACCCAGAAGCCGTCCTCGGGAAACCGTCTGTTGGGGATCGGTTTCGAGTTCGCCGCCGCTGTAGCGGTGTTCACACTGGTGGGGTACTGGGTCGACCGGCACTTCAAGACCGCACACTGGGGCTTGGTGATCGGCATGGTGCTGGGGCTGATCGGTGGGATGTACAACCTGATTCGCGAGTCGCTCGCCGCCTCCAAAGATTCGAACGGCGCTCGGCAGCGATGACCGGCGACCAGCGGCGGGCCGCGGTCGACTACCTGCGGTTCCTGGCCTGGACGGCGGTTCTCGTGACGGCGATCGCCCTGCTCGGCTGGCTGCCGACGCGGGCCTGGGGTGGGAAGGGTGCGGTCCTCGCCATGGCCGTGGGCTGCGGGGTGGGAGTGCTGGCGGCCGCAGCGGGCGGCCTGCCGGTAGCCCTCGCGGCGGCCGGGCGGGGGCGGGAGAAGGATCGGGAGCGGTTCGGGGCGGCCCTGCAGGCGATGATCCTGCGGCTGGTGGTGGCCTTGGCGGCGGGAGTCGCGGCCACCCTTTCGGGCAAGTTCGCGCGCGGCCCCTTCTTGGTCTGGGTGGCGATCAGCTACGTGGCTCTCTTGGCGGTCGATACGCGCTATACGCTCGGCGTCTTGGGAAGATCCTCGAAGAGGGAGACTTGATGGTACCCGGCTTCACCATCGTCGCGGCTGAGAACCCGCTGGAGCATGTGATCCAGCATCCGCTGGTCACCCGGCCGGCCGATCTCGGGCTGCTCACCCCCAACCACCAGATCACCCTCCTCTCCGACCAGATCCTCATGATGATCGTGGCCGGCCTGCTCCTCGTTGTCTTCGTGCCTCTCCTCGCCCGCAAGCGCCGCGGCACCGACGCCGTCGGCGCCCAGGTGCCGGCCGGCTTCGCCAACTTCCTCGAGGCGACCTGCGAGTACCTGCGCAAGGAGGTCGCGGAGCCCGCCCTCCACGAGCACACCGACCGTTTCGTCAAGTACATCTGGAGCGTCTTCTTCTTCATCCTGACGGTCAACCTGCTCGGCCTGCTGCCGATCCCGCCGCTGTCGCGGCTCGCCCTCGGCACCCACATCGGCGGCACGGCGACGGGCAACGTCTGGGTCACCGGCACGCTGGCGCTGATGACCATGCTGATGATGATCGTCAACGGCATCCGGCTGGGCGGCCGGCGCTATCTCGCGCACTTCAGCCCCGGACCGCTGTGGCTCGCGCCGCTCCTCGTGCCGGTCGAGATCATCGGCCTCGTCGCCCGCATCTTCGCCCTCGCCGTGCGGCTCTTCTGCAACATGATCGCCGGCCACATCCTGCTCGCCGTCCTCGTCGGCTTCATCTTCTCGGCGGCGCGGGCGCTGGGCGCCGGCGGCGGGCTCGCGATCGCGGTGCCGGTCGTCCTGGGGAGCGTGGGGATCACGCTCCTCGAGATCTTCGTCGCCTTCCTGCAGGCGTTCATCTTCACCTTCCTGACCGCGCTCTTCCTCGGCGCCTCGGTGGTCCTCCACCATGCGGGCGCCGACGACGACGCGGCCGCCCACCGGGAGGCGCCGGTTCACTAGGAAAACGGAAACTCACTTCGCCATGCCCGGAGAGCGCGGGGCCACGGGCCGCAAGGCGTGACTGCGATGGCGAACTCAAGCAAGGCGGACGGCCCCGAACGTCTGCCAATGGATGGAAAGGACTCTCCCATGCGCAAGGGATACGCGAAAGTTTCACTGCTTCTCATCCTGGCCGGATTCGTGCTGATGTTCCTGCCGGCCGTTCCGGCCGCGGCCCAGCAGCCCGGCGCCAATGCCGGCGGCGCCGAGCACGCTACCTTCCTCTCCGCCGACGGCACCAAGAAGCTGGGCGGAGCGATCGGCGCCGGCCTGGCGATCATGGGCGGCGCCGCCGGCATCGGCCGCATCGGCGGCAGCGCCGTGGAGTCGATGGCGCGCCAGCCGGAAGCGGGCGGCCAGATCAACACCGCCATGATCATCACCGCCGCCATGATCGAGGGCGCCACCCTCTTCGCCATCGTCGTCGGCCTCCTGGCGATCTTCCTCTAGGTCGCCGGGATCGCTCCCATGCTCCGGAAGGCGAAGGTCTTTTTCATCCTGCTGGCTGCCGCCGCGCTGGCGACTCCGGCGATCCCGGCGATCGCCGCCGAGGCGGAGGGGCAGTCGAACAACCTCTTCGCCGGCGACGTCGGCAACGTCGTGTGGACGCTGGTGATCTTCGGCCTCGTGCTCTTCGTCCTCGGCAAGTTCGCCTGGGGGCCGATCCTGAAAGCGCTCCAGGGCCGCGAGGACTTCATCCGCGAGTCGCTCGAGAAGGCGAAGCACGACCGCGAGGAGGCCGAGGCGCGCCTCAAGGAGTACCTCGACAAGATCAACGCCTCGCGCGCCGAGGCGACGGCCATCGTCGAGGAGGGGCGGCGCGACGCCGAGATCGTCAAGCGGCGGATCGAGAGCGAGGCGCGGGCCGAGTCCGAGAAGATCGTCGCCCGCGGCAAGCACGAGATCGAGATCGCCACCGAGACGGCGATCAAGGAGCTCTATACAGCCTCGGCGAACCTGGCGACCGAGCTGGCCGCCCGGGTCATTGGGCGCGAGCTCAAGCCCGAGGACCACGAGCGCCTGATCGCCCAGGCGATCGCCGACCTCGACCGCGCCCGTGAGACCGCGGCCGGCGAGATGCCGCACTAGAGACGGCCATGGCGCGCGTCAACGACAAGGAGATGGCGGTCGCCGGCGTCTACAGCCGGGCCATCCTCGCGCTCGCCGAGGAGAAGGGTCTGGCCGACCAGGTGCTCGAGGAGCTCGACGGGCTCGCCCGCCTGGTGGAAGAGGACGCCGATCTGGCGACCTTCCTGGAGAGCCCGCTCGTCGACGCCAAGGCCCGCGCCCAGGCGCTCGAGCGGAGCCTGCGCGGCCGGGTGAGCGACCTTCTGGTCGACGCCCTGCAGGTGGTCAACCGCAAGGAGCGGCTGCTCCTCCTGCCGGCCATCGCGGCGGCCTACCGGCAGGAGTTCCGGCAGCTGCGCGGCCTCGTCGACGTGCGGATCAAGACCGCGGTGCCGTTGGGCGAGCCGCTGCGGCGGGAGCTCGAGGCAGCGGTCAACCGCTACACCGGCCGCAAGGCCTTCCTGGTCGAGAGCGTCGATCCGCAGCTCCTGGGCGGCATGGTCATCCAGATCGGCGACGAGAAGATCGACGCGAGCGTCGCGTCGCATCTCAAGGACATGAACGACGCGCTTCTGCGGCGGGCGTCGCAGGAGATCGTCCGCGGCACTCCCCACGCGAGCTGAGAGCCTGAGCAGGCCATAGAGGAACCCTATGCGATTCAAAGTCGACGAGATCACTTCGGTCATCACGGAGGAGATCCGCCAGTACAAGAGCGAGGTCGACCTCGTCCAGGTGGGCAAGGTCCTGGAGCTGGGCGACGGCATCGCCCGCATCTACGGCCTCTCCGGCGCCATGGCCGGGGAGCGGGTGGAGTTCGCCAACGGCGCCGCCGGTCAGGTGTTCAATCTCGAGGAGAGCTCGGTCGGCGTCGTCATCCTGGGCGATTACCTGGGCATCCGCGAAGGGGACGAGGTGCGGCGGACGGGCGAGCTGCTGTCGGTGCCCTGCGGCGAGAAGATGATCGGCCGCGTCGTCGATCCGCTCGGCCGGCCGCTCGACGGCCTGGGGGTGATCGAGACCCCCCACCGCCGGCCGCTCGAGTGGAAGGCGCCCGGCATCGCCGAGCGGCAGCCGGTCACCGAGCCTCTGCTGACCGGCATCAAGGCCATCGACAGCATGATCCCCATCGGCCGCGGCCAGCGCGAGCTGATCATCGGCGACCGCAAGACCGGCAAGACCGCCATCGCCATCGACGCCATCCTCAATCAGAAGGGCGGCGACGTGGTCTGCGTCTACGTCGCCATCGGCCAGAAGGAGTCGACGGTCGTCGGCCTCGTCGAGCGGCTCCGCGAGGCGGGCGCCCTCGACTACACGATCGTCGTTTCGGCCGGCTCCTCCGACCCCTCGCCGCTCCAATACATCGCCCCCTACGCCGGCGCGGCGATGGCCGAGTACTTCATGTACCAGCAGGGGCGGGCCACGCTCTGCGTCTACGACGACCTCTCGAAGCAGGCGCAGTCCTACCGCCAGCTCTCGCTCCTCCTGCGCCGGCCGCCGGGCCGCGAGGCCTACCCGGGCGACGTCTTCTACCTGCACTCGCGCCTCCTCGAGCGCAGCGTCAAGCTGCGCGACGAGTACGCAGTGGTGGCCAAGGACACGCCGGCCGACAGCCGCGACCGCGCGGCGGTCCAGAAACACCCCCAGGGCCTCGCGGCTCCCGAGGAGGTGCGGCCCGACGACGCCCACGGGCTCTACCATCGCCCGCACGGCAAGAAGAAGGCCGAGGCCTTCCTCGCCTCGCTGCCGGAGGCCGACAAGTATCGCGTCCATCGCTTCCCGGACAGCGGCGGCTCGATGACCGCGCTGCCGATCATCGAGACGCTGGAGGGTGAGGTCTCGGCCTACATCCCGACCAACGTCATCTCGATCACCGACGGCCAGATCTACCTCGAGCCCGACCTCTTCTTCGCCGGCGTGCGGCCGGCCGTCAACGTCGGCATCAGCGTCTCGCGGGTCGGCGGCAACGCGCAGCGCAAGGCGATGAAGAAGGTGGCCGGCTCTCTCCGCCTCGACCTCGCAGCCTTCCGCGACCTCGAGGCCTTCGCCCAGCTCGGCACCGAGCTCGACCCGGCGACGCAGCGCCAGCTCGACCGCGGCCAGCGCATGGTCGAGCTCCTGAAGCAGCCGCAGTACAACCCCTACCCCTTCGCCGACGAGGTGCTCTCGATGTTCGCGGGCGCCTCCGGCCTGCTCGACGACCTGGCGATCCACCAGGTGTCGCGCTTCGAGGTGGCCCTGCTCAAGCATTTCCGCGACGAGCACCCGGAAATCGTCGACGAGCTGGCGCAGAAGGGCGAGCTGCCGGACGCGCTCGCCGACCGCGTCCGCAAGGTCGTCGTCGACTTCAAGGCGCAGTTCGGCGTCGAGCGGCCGGTCGCGAAGTAAGGAACGGGACGGCGGCAGCGATGGCCAATCGGAGAGTCCTCGTCAAGCGGCGCAAGTCGGTGCGCAACATCAAGAAGATCACGCGCACCATGCAGCTCATCGCCACTGCCCGCTTCCAGGCTGCGTACAACCGCGCCGTGGCGACCAAGCCGTACGCCGAGAAGCTGGCCGAGCTGGTCGCCGACCTCTCGCGCGCGGCGTCCTCCGTCGAGCATCCGTTCTTGAAGACCCATGACGAGGTGCCGCGCTCGGCCCTGGTCGTCCTCACCGCCTCGCGCGGTTTGGCCGGCGGCTACAACGCCAACGTCCTGCGCTCCGCCATCAGCCATCTGGCGGAGCAGGAGAAGCGGTCGATCGACACCCGGGTCACCATGGTGGGCAAGAAGGGGATCAGCTTCTTCCGCTTCCTGCGCCGGCCGATGGCCGAGCAGCGCACCGACATCGGCGAGGCTCCCCGCTTCGAGCAGATCGAGCCGCTCGCCAACGACCTCATGGAGCGCTTCACCCGCGGCGAGATCGCCTCCGCCCACGTCGCCTACATGCGCTTCCTCTCCGCCGGCCAGCAGCGGCCGGTGGTGGTGCAGCTGCTGCCGCTGGGCGAGCGCGAGGGCTCCGCGCCGGCCGGGGAACAGGCGGCGCCGCCCAAGGCTATCGAGTACGAGTTCTCCCCCGGTCCGCAGGAGCTCCTCGACGAGCTCCTGCCCGCCGTCGTCCGGGTGCGGCTCTTCCAGGCTTTCACCGACGCCGCGGTCTCCGAGCAGGTCGCGCGCATGATCGCCATGAAGGCGGCGACCGACGCCGCCGGCGACATGATCAAGGACCTGTCGCGGGAGTACAACCGCGCGCGGCAGACGCAGATCACCATGGAGCTGTTGGACATCGTCGGCGGGGCGAACGCCCTCTCCTGACCCCGAATAGGAATCATCGACATGGAAAACGGAAGCTACGGAACCGTCACGCAGGTCATCGGCTCCACCCTGGACGCGCAGTTCCCCGAAGATCGCCTGCCGCTCATCTACAACGCCCTGAAGATCGAGGTCGAGAGGACCGTCCTCGGCGAGACCGAGAAAGAGACGCTGTGGTGCGAGGTCGCCCAGCACTTGGGCGGCGGCCGCGTGCGGGCGGTGGCTCTCGGTTCGACGGACGGCGTCACCCGCGGCGCGCAGGCGCTCGACACCGGCTCGGCGATCACCGTGCCGGTCGGCATCGGCACCCTCGGCCGCGTCTTCAACCTGGTGGGCGAGACGATCGACGGTCTGGGGCCGGTCGAGGCAGACACCCGCCGGCCGATCCACCACGAGCCCCCTGAGTTCGACGACCTGTCGTCCAAGACCGAGCTCTTCGAGACCGGCATCAAGGTCATCGACCTGCTCTGCCCGCTCGTCCGCGGCGGCAAGGCCGGCCTCTTCGGCGGCGCCGGCGTCGGCAAGACGGTCATCATCCAGGAGCTGATCGCCCGCCTGGCCCGCTTCCACAGCGGCTACTCCTGCTTCGCCGGCGTCGGCGAGCGCACCCGCGAGGGCAACGACCTCTGGCTGGAGATGCAGGAGGCGCGGATCGGCGACACCGGCAAGCGCGTCATCGACCAGACCGTGATGGTCTTCGGGCAGATGAACGAGCCTCCCGGCGCGCGCCTGCGGGTGGCGCTCTCGGCCTTGACCATGGCCGAGTACTTCCGCGACCAGACGGGGGTCGACACCCTCCTCTTCATCGACAACATCTTCCGCTTCTCACAGGCGGGCTCCGAGGTGTCGGCGCTCCTCGGCCGCATGCCCTCGGCGGTCGGCTACCAGCCGACCCTGGGCACCGAGATGGGCGAGCTGCAGGAGCGCATCACCTCGACCAAGAACGGCGCCGTCACCTCGATCCAGGCCATCTACGTGCCGGCCGACGACTACACCGACCCCGCGCCGGCGACCGCTTTCACCCACCTCGACAGCACCGTCAACCTCGAGCGCAGCATCTCCGAGAAAGGGATCTACCCCGCCGTCGATCCGCTCGCCTCCAGCAGCCGGATCGTCTCCCCCGAGTTCCTCGGTGAGCGCCACTACAAGGTCGCGCGGCGGGTGCAGCAGATCCTGCAGCGCTACAAGGACCTCCAGGACATCATCGCCATCTTGGGCGTCGACGAGCTCTCCGAGGAGGACAAGGTGATCGTGCGGCGGGCGCGCAAGATCGAGCGCTTCCTCTCGCAAGCTTTCTACGTCGCCGAGCAGTTCACGGGATTCCCCGGCAACTACACCTCGCGCGACGACACCATCCGCTCCTTCGAGGAGCTCTGCGACGGCAAGTGGGACCAGCTGCCGGACCAGGCCTTCATGTACGTCGGAGCGATCGAAGAGGCCGCCGCCAAGGCGGAGAAGCTGGGATAAGGCCGAGCGGATGGCAAGAGGCGACACCTTCCGCTGCAGCGTCATCACCCCCGAGCGCGCGGTGCTCGAGGCCGACGCCACCTTCGTCGCCTTCCCGGCGCACGACGGCGAGGTCGGCATCCTGCCGCACCGCGCGCCGCTCCTCTTCCGCATGGGCATCGGCGTCCTCCGCGTCGAAGGCGCGGAGGGCACACGCTCCTTCTTCGTCGACGGCGGCTTCGCCCAGATGGTCGAGAACCGGCTGACCATCCTGACCGAGCAGGCGAAGAGCGTCGAAGAGATCGACCGCGCCGCCGCCGAGCGCGCCCTGGCCGCCGCAGAGGAGATGCCGGCGGTCGGCGACGCCGCCTTCGCCGCCCGCCAGAAGGCGCTGGCACGGGCGCGCGTCCAGCTCCACCTCAAGGGAGCGCCGGCGCTGCAGTAGCTGGCCTGCCCGAAGCCGGAAGGGCCATGCCCTCCGAGTACGATCCCTTCTTCGCCGACCGCTCCACCGTTGAGGACGACCTCGAGCCGGTCCGCGCGCGTTTCGCGGCCGCCAGTCGCCCCTACCTCCACTCCCCCTGGTCGTGGCTCGCCTGGGCCGTCCTGCTGCCGGCGGCGGCCCTCGCCACCCCGCTAGCGCTCCACAGGAACGGTCCGGCGGGGGTGCTCCTCGCCTGGTCGGTGACCATCCTCCTGGGCGGCGCGGTCGAGGTCGGCGCCATCCTCCGCGCCGGCGGGAGGTCCGTCCGCACGCCGCTGGCGGTCTGGGTGCTACGGGTGCAGGGGAACCTCTCGTTCGTCGCCCTGGCGCTCTCCGCCCTCCTCCTCTGGCAGGATGCCGCCTGGGCCCTCCCCGCCCTCTGGCTGCTCCTCCTCGGCCACTCCTTCTATATGCTCGGCGGCCTCGCCTTCCCGCCCTTCCGCACCTGCGGCCGGATCTATCAGGTCGGCGGCCTGGCCGCCCTCTGGCCCTTCTGGAACCCGCTCCTCGTCTTCGCCGCCGCCACCGCGGCAGGCAACCTCTGGATGGCCTATAGGATCTGGCGTCAGAGAAGGCTGGACCCCTACGCGCTCCCGTCCCTGACGCAATTCTTGCCCTCGCGCTTGGCGAGGTAGAGGGCGCGGTCGGCCGCCGCCAGCTGCTCCTCCGGCGAACGGCCGGCGGCAGGGAGGGCGGCCGCCACCCCCAGGCTCACGGTCACCACTTCGGCGACCGAGGAGCTCCCGTGCTCGATGCCCAGCCCTTCGACGCCCGCGCGCAGCGCCTCGGCCGTGGCGAGGGCCGCCTCGTGGGCGGTGGCGGGGAGGACGACGACGAACTCCTCGCCGCCGTAGCGGGCCACCAGGTCGCCTGCCCGCTGCAGCCGCGCCCGCAGGCAGCCCGCCACGCGCTGCAGGCAGTCGTCGCCGCGCTGGTGCCCGTAGGCGTCGTTGAAGCGCTTGAAGTCGTCGATGTCGATGAGGACGAGGGCGAGCGGCGTCCCCGCCCGCACCGCCCGCCGCCACTCGGCGTTCAGGGTGGCGTCGAACTGCCGGCGGTTGGCGATGCCGGTCAGGCCGTCGATCGACGACAGGCGCTGCAGGCGTTCGTTGGCCTCTTGCAGGCGGGCGTTGGCCTCCTCCAGGCGGCGGTTGATGGCCGCCATGTGGATGGCGCCGGCGAGCTGATCGGCGAAGGTGCGGAAGACCACCAGGTTCTCGGCCGAGAAGGCCTCGACCGTGGTGCTCTCGAGGTCGAAGACGCCGAGCGTCTGCTCGCGGAAGCGGATCGGCAGGACGAGCTCGGCCACCACCGTCTCGTTGAGCGGCAGGTAGTCGGGGTCCTGGCGGACGTCGAGCACGAGCTGCGGCTCGCCGAGGCGCAGCGCCCTCCCGACCACCCCGGTGCCGATCCGCCAGCGCGCTCCCGGCGGCGCGCTCGAGTCGATGCTGCCGGCCTGGGCGGCGAGCTCGAACTCGCTGCCCTCGCCGGCGACGAGCAGGATGGAGACCAGGGCGACGGCGAACTGCTGATAGACATAGTGGACGATGCGGTCGAGGAGGAGGTCGAGCTCGCCGGCCTCGAGCGCCGTCCGCGAGACTTCGTTGACCATCTCCAGCAGGCGGGCGCGGCGCTGCACCTCGAGGTAGAGCCGGGCGTTGGCGATGGCCCCGGCGACCTGCTCGGCGATCGTCTCCACCAGCGGCAGCTGATCGTGGAACTCGCCGGCCCGCTCGCTCTCCAGGTTCAAGATGGCGACGATGCGGCCGCCGTGGCGGACCGGCACGCAGAGCTCCGAGCGCGCCCCGGGCAGCGTCTCGACGTAGTTGGCGGCGGTCCGCACGTCGTTCAGGAGGATCGGCCGGCCGCTCGCCGCCACCTCGCCGACGACGCCGCTGCCGAGCGGCCGGCTGTAGCCCGGGGCGACGGTCGTCGGCTGGCGCGACGACACCGCCTCGCAGACGAAGACGCCGCGCTCCTGGTCGACCGACACGCAGGCCACGAACTGCCAGTCGAAGCGGCGCTGCAGGGCATCGGTGACGCGCTGCAGCATGGGCCGCAGCTCGAGGTCGAGCGTGGCGATGCGCGCGATCTCGTTGAGGACCTCGAGCTGCTGGGCCGGACCGCCGGCTCCTCGCCCGCCGGTTTCGCTGGGCATCGGCCCTCGGTCGGGGATCTCAGCCGCTGAGATAGGTGTCCGCACCGCTCAACCGGTCGGCCAGCGAACGGCCGGAGCCGGTCAGGAAGAGCGGCAGTCCCAGGGTGGTGGCCGTCAAGAGGCCCCCCAGCCAGAGGCGGGCGGTCTGGTCGAAGGACAGGGCCTCGCCGTCGTGGCTGCGGGAGAGGAGGCCGGCCCAGGTCATCCCCAGCGTCTGCCCCCAGAAGGCCAGCGGCACGACGGTGTAGAGGAACGAGAAGGAGGCCAGGAAGACGGCGACGGCCGGCCAGTCGGAGAGCGCCGGCTGGGCGCCCAGGGCGCGGCTGCCGGCGAGCGCCGAAACCGCCACCGCCGCGTGCACCAGGAGGTCGGCCGCGCCGGCGG
>DATNKQ010000350.1:0-13736 GCA_035603315.1 Thermoanaerobaculia bacterium | reverse complement strand
GGCAGCCTCATCCGGCGCGGTTGCCAGCACACCACGGTCGCCCTCGACCCCCACGAGCCTCTGGCCGCCGGCCGGTCCGCCGCCCGCCGGCTGGAGGTCTTCAACCTGCACCTCGGGCTCTCGGCCCGCGAACGCGAGAAGCAGGTCGGCCTGCTCGTCCGCTCGCGCGAGTTCCGCAGCATCGCGCCTGAGGTCCCTCTCTTGGTTGGCGGCGATTTCAACGACTGGCGCTCGCGCCTGCGCCCGATCTTCACCGAGGCCTTCGGCTTTCGCTGCGCCACCGACCGCAAGACCGGTGTCGACCGCGCGCTGCGCACCTACCCGTCGTTCTCGCCGCAGGGGGGGCTCGACCGCATCTACCACCGCGGTCCCCTGGAGCTCGCCGCTGTCCGGCGCTGCCGGCTGCAGATCTCGCGGGTGGCGAGCGACCACCTGCCGGTGATCGCCGACTTCGACGTCGGGTGAGGATCGGAGCCCGCGGTTCGGGTATGCTTGGGCCTCCCGAGACAGCCTGCTGATCGTTGAGCGGCGACTGCGACTTTCCGAGGACTCTGGATGCCCGTTTCCCGGCCCGCGGTGCTGGTGGTCGACCCGGACGACTCCCGCCGGAGGGAGCTCGCCCGCGGCTTGGCCGCCTACGACTACGAGACGCCCGCGGCGCTCGCCGGAGGCTTCTAGATGGACGCCGGGCGCATCGTCGTTTTGACCGGCGCCACCCACGGGCTCGGGCGCGCGCTCGCTCTCCGCCTGGCCGACCTCGGGCACACGGTCCTCGGCTGCGGGCGCTCGCCGGGCGAGATCGCCGAGCTGAGCCGCAGCCTGGCGGCGCCGCACGACTTCCAGGTCGTCGACGTGGCGGAGGCCTCCCAGGTGGAGGGCTGGGCGGCGCGCCTGCTCGCCATCCGTCCGATCCCCGACCTGTTGCTCAACAACGCCGGGCTCATCAACGCCAACGCGCCGCTCTGGGAGGTGCCGGAGGAGGAGTTCTCGCGGGTGGTGGACGTCAACCTGAAAGGGGTCTTCCACGTCCTCCGCTCGTTCCTGCCCGCCCTGCTGCCGGAGCGCCGAGGCGTGGTGGTGAACTTCAGCTCGGGCTGGGGGCGCTCGGCGGCCCCCGAGGTGGCGCCCTACTGTGCCACCAAGTGGGGGATCGAGGGGCTCACCCGCGCCCTCGCCCAGGAGCTGCCGCGGGGGATGGCCGCGGTCGCCGTCAACCCCGGCGTCGTCCACACTCGCCTGCTCGACAGCTGCTTCGGCCGCGCCGCCCTGACCTATCCCGGCCCCGAGCGCTGGGCCGAGCGTGCCGTCCCCTTCCTCCTCGGCCTGAGCGCCGCCGATAACGGGAGGAGCCTCACCGTCCCGGGGTTCTGACCTTCTTCGCCGCGGGCAGGCTCCAGGACTCGGCGCCGATCGTCTTGGCGAGACGCGCGACTGCCGATTCGAAGGCCGCGCGGCGGCCGGTGCCGAGCTTGACGCCCGGCTCCCACCAGACCTCGCGGATCTCCAACCGACCCTCGTCGCGGCGGAACTTGGGGTCGGCCCGGCCGACCAGGCGGTCGCCTTCGAGGATGGGGAGGACGTAGTAGCCGTGGACGCGCCGCGGGCGCGGCACGAAGGCCTCGAAGCGGTAGTCGAAGCCGAAGAGGCGCTGGGTGCGGCGGCGGTCGCGGAGGATGGGATCGAAGGGGGAGAGGAGGCGCAGGCGCGGCGGTGGCTCGGGCGCCCGCGCCGCGCGCTCTTCCCAATCAGGGACGGCGCAGGCGAGCTGCGGCCGCGAGCCGTCCACGGCGGCGACGAGGACGGTGGCGACCTCGCCGCGGGCGGCGGCCGCCGCGCACCAGGCCCTCGCCTCGGCCGGGGTGACCGCCTCCCAGAAGTCGGCCAGCTGCTGCGGAGTGGCGACCCCCAGGCGGTCGAGGGCGGAACGGCAGGCCCAGTCCAGGTGCTCCTCCGGGTCGGGGCGCGGCAGGGCGGCGGCCGCCGGCAGCACCCGCTCCGTCAGGTCGTAGACCTTGTGGAAGTTGACCCGTCCGGCGATGGCGATCTCGCCGGTGCGCCAGAGGTGCTCGAGGGCCGCCTTCTGCGGCCTCCAGCTCCACCAGGCGTCGCCGCCGGGCCGCCGCTCGTCCTCGAAGTCGCGCGCCATGAGGGGGCCTTCGCGGGCGACGCGGTCGCGGACGTGGGCGATCACCTTCTGCGGCCGCGGCCCCAGCCGCGCCCGCCACCAG
The DNA here is from genome assembly GCA_035603315.1 of Thermoanaerobaculia bacterium. GTDB lineage: Bacteria > Acidobacteriota > Thermoanaerobaculia > Multivoradales > UBA5704 > DATNKQ01. The sequence continues at coordinate 11,508 of DATNKQ010000350.1, read as the reverse complement.
GGGTGGACGGGGTCGCTTGCCCGCAGGCGGTCGAAGCGGATCCGCCAGTAGGGGAACCAGGCCGTGGGGATGGCCGAGGCGTCGTGCGTCCAATGCTCGAAGAGCCGGCGGTCGCGCTCGAGGAGCCGGTCGAGGCGCGGCGGCCGGTAGCCGTCGAGGCGGCTGGCCAGCGTCAGGTGGTGGGCGCGCTCGACGACGTTGATCGAGTCGACCTGCACGAAGCCCATGCGGAGGATGAGGTCATAGACGGCTTCGGACGTAGCCCGCCGCCGCGGGTCGTCGGCGAGCCCCTGGCAGGCGAGCAGCAGGCGCCGCGCGGTCGCCGCCGTCACGATGGGGAGGTGGGTCGCCGGAGGCATCGGCAGAGGGTATCGCAAGCGCCTGGCCGCCGCCGATGCGATCTGCTATAAGCAGAAGAATGTCCGATGAGCGCAAGTACCGCCATCGCGGCTACCAGGACTCCGGTCCCCGCGAGGAGCCCGGCCGGGGCGGCCCGCAGGCCCCGCGGGAGAAGCGCGAGGGCCCGCGCGGACGCGGCCTCGGCGCCCCCACGGAGACGGTCTTCCGCTGCGCCGCCTGCGGCGAGAAGCAGACGCTTTCCGGCGAGGTGACCGTGGAGGCGGTCTGCGGCCGCTGCGGCGCCGCCCTCCACAGCTGCGCGAATTGCGCCCACTTCGACACCTCCCGCCGCTTCGAGTGCCGGCAGGAGATCCCCGAACGGATCGCCAAGAAGAGGGCAGCCAATTCCTGCGGCCTCTTCACCCCCAAGGCGGTTCAGGAGTTCGGCAAGGACCGCGACAAGCCGGCCGATCCCCACGATCCGCGAGCGGCCTTCGACGCCCTCTTCAAGATCTGACTCCGCACCGCGGGCTTTAAGGATGGTGGGGCCGCGGCGGGCGCCCGCCGCCCGGAGGGCCGTGCTGCGTCTGCTGCTGCGGAGGACGAGCAGCCGGACGCGCCTGCCGCGCCTGCGGCCGCGGAGGCGCCGAGAACCGTTGCACCTGCCCGCCGCGGGGGGAGGATGGAGGCCGCTGCCATGCGGGCTGCCGCTCGGGCCGAACTGGTGCCTGGCGGGTCTGCGGCGGGGGACGCTGCCAGGCCGGCTGCCGCTCGGGCCGGGCCGGTGTCTGGCGGGCCTGCGGGCCGCGCTGCCAGGTGGGCTGCCGCTCGGGGCGAACAGGTTGCTGGCCATTCCAAGGCGCCTGCCGCCAGGACGGTTGCTGCCGCCCGAACGCCTGCGGGCGGGCCTGCCGCGAAGTGCCTCGCGCCATGTCACTCGTCGTGCGGCGCTCGCGCCACGATGAACCGCCCCGCGCGGCGCCGGCGCTGCCGGCGGCGGGGCCGCGGTCCCACGTGCGGCTGGGCGTCCGGCTTGCCATTCCCAGGCCGCCGCGTCCGCTCGCCCGCGGCGCGAAATCGGTCCGTCGATCGCGGGCGGCCCAGCGTCCGCGCGAAGTCGCCTCGGCGCGCGCGCCCAAAGCGGCGGGACGCAGCGGCGTGCCCGTCAGGTCGCGCCGGCCCGTCGCCGCGACGGCGCTTCGCACGGTGGGCGGAAGCTGGCGCTGGCGGGCGATGAACGGCGTCACGTCGGCGAGCTGCCGGCCGCGGCCGCCCCGCTGCAGCACGTTCCAGGCCTCGCGCGGCCGGTTCCATACCGCCGGCGTGATCCCGCGGGTCGAGGTGGTGATGATCCCTCGCGGCAGCGCCGCCAGGCGCGCGCGGTCCCGCAAACCCAGCCCCGGCACCGCGAAGCGGTCGAGGCGGCGGTGGCCGAAGCGTCCGGCGGCGACGAAATTCCAGCGCGAGAAGAGGCCCCAGTCGCCGCCGGCCCAGCCGTAGACGCCGAAGCGGAAGCGGTCGAAGAGGCGACGGCCGCCGAAGAAGCCGGCGTAGAAGTTGGTGTAGTAGCCGGTCGGGCACCAGCCGACGTAGCTCGGTCCCCAGTACCAGTAGACCCAGGCCGGCGAATAGACGGTGCCGGGCTCCCAGACCCATCCGTAGTCGCCTACGAAGTCCCAGGTGCCGTAGTGGTAAGGCACCCAGCCCCAGGGCTCGTCGGAGACCCAGGCAACGCCGCTCGGCGTCGACTCCCAGGAGCCGTGCCAGTAGGGGCGCCAGTCGGCGCCGACGCCGGTGGGCTGCCAGACCTCCCGGCCGTCGGCCTCGATCCAGCGGCCGTAGCGCGACAGCGGCGCCGCCTCATAGCGCAGATCGGGGTCGACGTGGGAGTCGGCGGCGACCTGGCTCTCCAGGCTCTCTCCCCAGCGTTCGAGGGAATCGAGGAGGCCGGCGCGGCGCACCCGGGCCATTCCGGGCTCGCCCTGGACGATCGCCTCGTCGCCGGCGCCGACGGTCTGCGAGCCGCGCTCGCTCACCACCTCGGCCCGGCCTTCGCGCACCACCACCCCGCTCCAGCCCCGCTCCTCGGCGGTCAGCCGATAGACGCCGGGGTCCTGGACGTAGACGGTCGCGTTGTCGGTGTCGATCCGCGGCAGCTGATCGCCCAGGGCGTCGCGGTCGACCACCAGCTGCGCATTGCCATGAGCCAGCCGGAGCTGGGTCGTCGACTGGCCGGAGTCGAGAGAGCCGGCGAGTTGCGAGAGGACGACGTCGCTGTCGCCCTCCAAGCGCAGCACGTTGCGGTCCGGCAGCACGATCTCGGCGCGCGAGCCCGCCGGCACCGCGATCCGGTCGCCGGGCAGCACCGGCTGGTTGACCGCGGCGGGAGCGCCGTCGCGGGAGTCGCTCGGGAAGACGGAGACCGATCCCTCGATCGCCCGCAAGTATCCCTGGCTGCCGTTGGGATCGGCGGCGGAGGCCGCGTCGGCGGAGGCGTCGGGTCCGGAGACGTCGCTTCGATAGGTGTTCTGGGCGTTCTGAGCGTTCTGAGCCGGGGCGGACGCGGCAAGCGTCAGGAGACCGAGCAGGAGCCCCGCGGCGGAGGATAGAGACTTGGTCTTGGCGGTGGTGGTCATGGTCTTCCCCCTAGGTCGTTCCCGTCTTTCCACCTCTCACGACCCTGGTGAGAGCAACTTCCAGGCCAATCGGCGGCCCACCGGAGGGGGAGAGGTATGCGCGCGCCGCCGGCAGGCGTCCCCGGGAGGGGTCGCCGGCGTCCCATTCACCGCGGCGGCGGGGCGGCGGCGACGAGCTCGGCGGCGGCGGCGCCGGCCGGCGTCAGGGTGATCGACTGCGGCAGGTGGAGCCCCTCGACCCAGACGATCCGCTGCGACTCGAGGTCGCTCCTCAGGCCCTCGGCCGCCTTGAGGAGCTTGCTCATGGAGGAGGCGTCTTCGACCTCGCCCCAGGCCGCAGCGGCGGGCCCTTTGGGGAGGCCGGTAACGGACCAGACGTGGAGGGGCACGCGGATCGTGGCGAGATAGCGGCGCAGCGCCGCGGGATCGTAGCGGCTGGCGTCGAACAGGCCGTCGCCCAGCACCAGCAGCACCGCCCGCGCGTGATGGCCGGCGAGGGCCTGGAGCCCGGCCACCGCCGTGGCGTCGGCGATGCGCGGCTCGCCCGCGCCGTCGCCGTCGTGGAGGACGCGCGAGAGCAGCCAGTAGAGGCCGCCTGCGCCGTTGGTGGGGAACTCCTGGGACGATTCGAAGAGCTCGGAAGTCACTCCCTCGCCGGGGAAGGGCTTCGCCGTGGGCCAGATGAAGCGGACCCGGTCGGCCTCCGCCAGCGCCAGGTCGGAGCCCGTGGCGCCGGTGATCTGCCGGATGATCCGGTGGTCGCGCGCCTCGAACCGCTTCTGCGCGGCCGAGCCCAGCCGCGCGAGCGTGCTGCGCGCCGAGGGGTCGCGCACGACGAGCAGGCGAGCGGGACCCGCCTCGACCGCCGCCGCCCGCAGCGGCTTGCCGTCCGCGGTGAACCAGCCCTGGAGAGCATCGGCAGGCGGGAGCCTGGCGCCGCGGCGGATGCGCACGGGAACGGCGGTCAGCTCGGTCGACACCTCGCTGCCCCAATCGCCGCCAAAGGCCACGTCCTTGCGGGCGGCCAGGGCCGGCGAGAACCGCACCTCGGCGGAGAGCACGTGCGCGCTGTCGCTGCGGTAGGCTGGAAGCGCCGCCCGCCCCTGGCCGTCCACCGCCAGCGGGCTGCCGTCGAAGCTTAAGGTGACGGCGGTGGGGGACGAGTTGGTGACGCTCTGCCAGGTCATCCGAACGGCGCCGGGCTTGCCTCCCGCGGCACCCTCGAGACCCAGCGCGAGCTCCGCCGGCGCGCGGGGCAGGTTGATCCACTGGCGGGCGCTGGCGAGCTCGGCTCCCTTGTCGTCAAGCGCCCGCGCTACCAGCTCGTGCGGCGCCAGGGGACCGAGGTCGACGGTCGCCTTCCACGGCGGCGCGGCGATCCGCCCCGCGGCCTGGCCGTCGAGCGTCAGTTCGACCGCCGCCACCGGCCCCGTCACCTGGAGCTCCACCGGCAGCCGTCCCGAGACCAGGCCCAGAAAGAGGGTGAGGAAGGTGATCTGCATGGCGCCTACCTCAGAGCCTTGCCTGCCGGCGCGGCGTCGGTCTTCTTCCAGCCCTTCCACCCCGGCCCGCGCACGACGCGGCCGGCGGCGGCGCCGGTGGGTTCGCCGTCCTTCAAGACCTGGACGCCGTTGACGAAGACATGGCGAACGCCGGTGGCGTACTGGTGCGGCTTGTCGTACGTGGAGTGATCGGCGATGGTCGCCGGATCGAAGAGCACGAGGTCGGCGAAGTAGCCGGCGGCGAGGCGGCCGCGGCCGGCGAGCTTCAGGTTCTCCGCCGGCAGCGAGGTCAGCTTGCGGACGGCCTCCTCCAGCGGGACTACTTTCTGGTCACGGACGTAGCGGCCGAGCAGGCGCGCCACGTTGCCGTAGGCCCGCGGGTGATTGTTGGACTTGAGGAAGACTCCCTCCGTCGCCGGCGCCCCTTCGTCCGACCCGAAGCTCACCCAGGGCAGGGTGATTTCCTTCTTGACGTTCTCCTCGGACATCAGGAAATAGATGGTGCCGACGCGGCTGCCGTCCTCGATCACCAGGTCCATCGCCGTCTGGGCGGGCGACTTGCCGCGCAGCCTGGCGACCTCGGCGAGGGTCTTGCCGGTGAGCGGCTTCAGCGCGTCGTTCTTGAAGGCGACGAGGAGGATCCCCTCCGGGCCAGCGGCGCGGAAGAGGTTCTCCCAGGCGTCGGTCGGGGCCATCATCTCGCGCTCCACCCGTTCGCGGGTCGCCGGCTCCTTGAGCCGCGCGAGCCACTTGTCCTGTCCCCCTTCCTGCACCCAGGGGGGCATCGAGGCGTCGAGGCCGGTGGCGCCGGCGGTGTAGGTATACATGTCGGCGGTGACCCGCACGCCGGCGGCGCGCGCCGCCTCGATCTTCTGGATCGCCTGGTCGAGCTTGCCCCAGTTGTCGCGGCCGGCGGCCTTCAGATGGTAGATCTCCGCCGGCACCGAGGCGCGGCGGGCGATCGCCGTCAGCTCGTCGATGGCCTCCAGCAGGCGGTTGCCTTCGCTCCGCATGTGAGAGATGTACATGCCGCCCTGCTCGCCGGCGGCGCGGGCGAGCTCCACCAGCTCGTCGGTGCCGGCATAGAAGGCGGGGGCGTAGATGAGCGACGAGCCGACCCCCAGCGCCCCCTCGTCCATGGCCTGGTGGACGAGGTCGCACATGCGCGAGAGCTCCGCCGCCGTCGGCGGCCGATTGTCGTAGCCCACCTCGTGGACGCGCGCCGTGGTGGCGCCGACGAAGGAGGCGACGTTGGGGGCGATGCCCCGTTGGACCAGGTGCTCCAGGTACTCGCCCAAGGTGGTCCAGGTGATGTCGTACTTGATGTCGCCCTGCTGCTCCTTCATCTCCTTCTTCATCGCCGCGTTGAGCGGCCCCATCGACCAGCCCTCGCCCATCACCTCCAGCGTCACTCCCTGCCGGAGGTCGCTCTGCGCCCGCCCGTCGACGAGCAGGGTGTCCGTCGCCCAGCTCAACATGTTGACGAAGCCGGGAGCGACGGCGAGCCCGCCGGCGTCGATCTCCCGCTTGCCCACGGCCTTGCCGAGGGCGCCGCTCCGGGCGACGGCGACGATGCGGTCGCCGTCGACCGCCAGATCGCCGACGTAGGGCTTGCCGCCGCTGCCGTCGTAGATGGTGCCGTTGCGGACGACGAGGTCGTAGCCGCGGCTGGGCGGCGTGGTGCCGGCCGAGGCCGCGAGGAGAAAGAGAGCGAAGACGGTGACGACGAGCGCGCGCATGCGGGCGTTCCCTCCGGAATCGACGGGGAGGATTCTACGGCAGCAGACCGCGTGCCCTACAGGGGATCGCTACGTCCAAGATTTCCCGGGTCGCGTAGCGCCAGGACCCGTGCCGGGCGTCAACGAAATGGGGGATCAGCGGCTGGAGGGTTTGGGCGGCGGCGCCGAGATGTCGCCGGTGCGGGCGTCCACCCAGAGGGCGAGCTTCTCGTTGTTGCTGCCTGAGTACTCGACGACCCAGATCGGCGGCCGGTGGAGCTTCTGCCACGGCTCCTGGCCGAGGAGCTTGACGAACGGTCCCAGGAAGTAATCGGGATCGCCCGGGCGATGGCTCTTGAGCACGAAGTCGCGGCCCTGGGGGAGCGTCCGCCGCAGCGCCTCGGCCGGGCTGATGCGGACACCGGCGACGGTGTCCTTCCGCTCGGCGAACTCCTGGGCCGACAGCACGTAGACCCCCGCCGCCTCCAGGGCCTCGGCATTCCGGCGCTCGTCGCTGAAGCTCACCTGGACGTTGTTGCCCGTCGGCAGGAAGAGCTGGAAGCTCGTGTAGGTGAGCGAGTCGGGGAAGACCTGCGCCACGTTGCCGTTGGGGGCGAAGGCGGTGACCGCTCCCAGCACCGAGCCGCTGGCGACCTTGGCGGCCGCCTTCTGCGCCGCCTCGAGCTGGGACGCCCAAGGCAGCTGGCTGAACGCCGCCGGCCTCGCCGTGCCCTGCGCCTGCGCGGAAACGCCCCCCAGCGCTGCCAGCAGGAGCGCCAGCAAGAGCGGAAGCCGGGCAGCGGCGCGGGAGCCGTGGTGCGAAGAAGACATCCTGCCCTCCCCAGAAACCTTCATCTGCGAGGCCACCCCAGGCGTTACCCCAACGGAAGGCACAGCCAAGCCGCACCCATCCCGAGAAGCCGTAAAGGGATCGCTACATCTCTAGTGCAGCGAAAGCCGTTTTGTGGGACGCCCGGTTGGCGGAGACCGTGGGGGCCGAAACAGGATTAGGCGCGGCAGATCTGAGATGGGACGATTGACAGCGCCGGAAGTAGTGGCGTCGTCGCCCGCTCTCCCTCAGCGCACCTCGTCGCCAGCCGGTACGCTCCGGCCGCGCTGTCCAGCCGGTAGATCTCGATCGCCCCCAGCTCGCCATCCACGATCCAGTACTCGCCGATGCCGTGGCGGGCGTAGGCCTCCATTTTGACGCCGCGGTCCATGGCGACGGTCGCGGGGGAGAGGACCTCGATCACGAGATCGGGGGCGCCGTGGACGACGCTCTGCAGGATGCCGAGGTTGGCCTCCCGGATGAACAGGAGGTCGGGTTGGAGCGCGGTACCGTTCGCGAGGACGACGTCGAGGGGCGCAAAGAGAATTTCCGAGCGATCCGGAATCGCCGCCCGGAAGGCGCCGTGGAGCCGGCCGACGATCTTCTGGTGCCGGGAGTTCGGAGAAGGTGTCAAATAGGCCTCGCCGTCGATGAGCTCGTAACGGTTGCCGTCCGCGGGGAGCCGGCAGAGATCGTCGTAAGTGATGTAAGGGCGGACGAGGGGAGCAGACATGGCGCCATTGTACAGGAGCACCCTGCGGCAGGCGGAGCGGTAGGCACACCTTACGACGCCAGCGGCAGCGCCAGCTCGAAGACCGCTCCTCCGCCTTCCGGCTCGCGATAGCGGAGGGTGCCGCCGAAGCCGCGCGCCAGCGTTCGCGAGAGGGCGAGCCCGAGCCCGACCCCTGGCGCAGCTCCTGCGGCGCGGGCGGCGAGAGCTGCCGCTCCTGCGCGCGCTGACTCCCGACGAAGCGGGGCCCGGCGAGCCGCGCTGGGAGAGAGTCGCCATGCTGCATCGGGAGGACTGGAAGCTGGGCGAGACGAGCCGCGCCGTTCTCGCGGCCAAGCAGGGGGAGGGCCAGGGGCCGCAGACGATCGCCAACTTCGAGCTCGCCCTGGGGCAGGACACCGAGCGCAACGAGAACCTCTTCCACCAGATCCTGCGCGGCTGGCTCTCCGGCTCCGTGCGGGACCTGGATCTCGACGCCTTCAACGAGCGGGTCTACGCCGAGCTCTTCCTAACCCCCGGCGCCGACCCCTGGCTCGGCCTCTCCCCGCCGGGCGTCTTCTCCGGCCTTGCGCGAGGCGGCCGCAGCGTCGTCGCGGCCCGCCCGAGCGCAGCCGCCGCCAAACCTCGCGCCGCCGCCAAGCCTCTTCCCCGTCTCACGGCGCCCAGCTCCCCGTGAACGCTGTCACTCCGGCGCCGGGGGTGCCGAAGCGGAAGATGAGGTCGGGCGGGCCGAGGACGAGCGAGTTCTTGAGGTAGAAGGTCGCGGTGGCGGGATCGAAGAGGCCGACGGTGTCGCGGCCGTCGCCGTCCCAGTCGCCGGCCAAAGGGATCCACCTGGCTCCCGGGATGCCGAAGCGGAGGCGGACCGTCGTGCTGCCGCCGCCGCTGCCGGCGCCGTGGAGGTAGAAGAAGGCGCCCGCCGGGTCGTAGAGGCCGACGTCGTCGTGGCCCTGGCCGAGCCAGTCGCCGGCGACGGGGATCCAGCCGGCGCCAGGGTTTCCGAACTGGAGAGTGCGGTCGAAACCGGCGCCGTCGAGCGAGCTCTTGAGATAGAAGGTCGCGGTGGCGGGATCGTAGAGACCGACGCCGTCCTTGCCGCTGCCGCTCCAGTCGCCGGCGATCGGCAGAGCGGCGGGCGAGGGCGAGGGCACGGCGACGACGCGGTCGGCGGCGCCGCCGGCGAGCGAGTCCTTGAGCCGGAAGAGGCCGCGCGCGGGGTCGTAGAGGCCCAACGTAGCCCGGCCGTCGCCGTTCCAGTCGCCCGCGACGGGCAGCCAGGGATCGTCGCGCGGGCCGTAGCGGACCGTCAGGTCGCCGCCATTGGACGCCGCGCCGCGCAGCCGGAAGAGAGAGCTGGCGCGATCGAAGACGCCGACCTGGTCGGCCGGGTGGGTGGCGGTCAACCGGTAGAGGTTGCCGTCGCCGGTAGCGAGATAGAGGTTGCCGGAGACGTCCAGCCCGAAGGTGGTGAGCGACGGCGCCCGGTCCGCCAGCAGCCGCACGGTCCACGCGCCGCCGTTGCGCCGCGCTGTCCAGAGGTGGCCGGTGCAGAGGTCGCCGAAGACGTACTCGCCGGCGATGGGCCGCAGCGCGCCGTTCGCCACGTAGCCGCCGACGATGGCGCAGTCGCCCTGGCCGTGGCCGTACTCGAGGATCGGCGGCGTGAAGAGCGGCGAGCCGCAGGGCGGCGTGCCGGCGGGGCAGGCGGCGGTCGAGAAGCAGAGAGTCCCCTCCATCACCTTCCAGCCGTAGTTCTGGCCGCCGTGCAGCGCCGGCTGGAGGTCCACTTCCTCACGGGTGTCCTGGCCGACGTCGCCGATGTAGAGGTTGCCCGCGGCGTCGAAGGAGAAGCGCCAGGGATTGCGCAGGCCGTAGGCCCAGGTCTCGGGCGGATAGGGCCCGTGGGCGAAGGGGTTGTCGGCGGGGATGGCGTAGAACGGGGGGACGGGGTTGGAATCGACGTCGATGCGCAGGATCTTGCCGAGGAGAGAGTCGGTGCGCTGCGCCCGGCAGGCCGGATCGCCGGCCGAGCCGCCGTCCCCCATGCCGATGTAGAGGAATCCGTCGGGGCCGAACTGGAGCTGGCCGCCGTTGTGGTTGGGGTAGGGCTGGCCGATGGTGAGAAGGATGACCGCGCTTGCCGGGTCGGCGCGATCGGGGTCGGCCGAGACGCGATAGCGGGCGATCACCGTGTCGCCGTCGACGTTGGTGTAGTCGACGAAGAGGAGGCCGTTCTGGGCGTAGCGCGGATGGAAGGCGACCGACAGCAGCCCGCGCTCGCCCCCCGAGCTGACGATCGAACGGACGTCGAGGAACGGCTGCGCCAACACGGCGCCGTTCTTGAGGATGACGATGCGGCCGTCCTGAAGGGTGACGAAGAGCCGGCTGTCGTGGGCGTTGGTGATCGAAGTGGGAGCGGCGAGGCCGGAGGCCGCGAGCTTCAATCCCACCGCGGGGGGCGGGCCGGTGACCGTGAACGGCGCGGCCGCGGCGCAGGCGGCGGACAGGAAGGTCAGGACGAACAGGAGCGCGGGCAGGCTGCGATCGACTTTCATCCTTTTATCTTATCGCCAAAGATCGAGGCGATAGACTCTTGTCCGTATGGTACGAATCAACGAGCAGCTCGAGATCCCCGACGAAGAGCTGACCTTTGCCACTTCGCGCAGCGGCGGACCGGGCGGCCAGAACGTCAACAAGCTGGAGACGCGGGTCACCGTCCGCTTCGACCTCGCCTCCTCCGCCCTGACCCCCGAGCAGCGCGAGCGCCTCCGCGCCCGCCTGAAGACGCGCGTGACCAAGGACGGCGTCCTCCACGTCACCTCGCAGCGCCACCGCACCCAGGCCGCCAACCGCGAGGCCGCCGTCGAGCGCCTCGCCGAGCTGATGGCCGAGGCCCTCCGCCCCGAGATCCCCCGCCGCCCCACCCGCGTCCCGCGGGCCGCCCGCCGCCGGCGGCTGGAGGAGAAGCGCCGCCGAGGCCGCAAGAAACAGGAGCGCTCGGGGGCGGTGGAGGACTGAAGCCCTGTTGTAGGACCGCTTTGCCTCCCATGCCGCTGCGCCTGTCTACAGCCTTGGCCGCCAGGGCATCCGCCACCAGCTCGTCCTTGAACGTCACCAGGGCCTCGTTGAGTTCCTGGATGAGATTGCCCTTCATCGATCCCGAGGAGTCGAGGAGCAGCAGGCAGGGGCAGCGGGGCTCCGGGTTCTCGGCGAACTCGGCGGGGAAGAACGGGGTTGTCGAGGCGAGCCGGCAGCCAGGTCGCGTTTGCCAGACCGCGTCCCGGTCTGGTATCTAGGCGACGTCCCCGGAGGTGAAACTGCCATGAGCGAGCCCGCCGCGTCTCCAATCGTCGACCTCTCTCCCGCGGAGGTCGCCGCCGACGAGGACTTCTGGCTGCCGGTGCAGCGGGCGTTTCCCGTCGACCGCGGCATCGTCAACCTCAACAACGGCGGGGTCAGCCCGGCGCCTGCGATCGTCCTGGAGACCTGGAAACACTACCTCGACGTCGCCAATGGCGCCCCCGCCTACGAGCTGTGGCAAGTGCTCGAGCCGCAGTACGAGCGGGTGCGGGCGCGCTTGGCGGCCCTCTTCGGCTGCGACCCCGAGGAGCTGGCGCTCACCCGCAACGCCTCGGAGGGGCTGGAGGTCTGCCAGCTCGGCTTTGACCTCGAGCGCGGCGACGAGGTGCTGACGACGACCCAGGACTACCCGCGGATGATCGCCGCCTGGCGGCAGCGCGAGCGGCGGGAGGGG
>DATNKQ010000345.1:0-7302 GCA_035603315.1 Thermoanaerobaculia bacterium | reverse complement strand
CCCCGCCCCTACACAAGCCTACTGTTCCTTGTCCTCTACCTTCTCCAGCAGGTCGGGCCGCTTCTCCCGGGTTGCCTGGAGCGCCTGCTCCTGCCGCCAGCGGGCGATGGCGGCGTGGTCGCCCGAGGTCAGCACCGCCGGCACGGCCAGGCCTTCCACCACCGGCGGGCGAGTGTAGTGCGGATGGTCGAGGAGGCCGGCGCGGAAGCTGTCCTGCGCCACCGACTCGGCGAGCCCGACGACCCCCGGCACCTGCCGCGACACCGCCTCGATCAGCACCATCGCCGGCAGCTCGCCGCCCGACAGCACGTAGTCGCCGATCGACACCTCCTCGTCCACCACCGTCTGCAGCACCCGCTCGTCGATCCCCTCGTAGCGCCCGCAGAGGAGGAGGAGGCCGCGCTCCTCCCCCTTGGCCGCCAGCTCGCGCACCCTGGCGTCGTCGAGCCGCCGGCCCTGCGGCGCCAGCAGCACCCGCCAGGGCGTCCGCTCGCCGGCCGCCGCGGAGATCTCGCGCAACGCCCGGATCCACGGCGGCGCCGTCATCACCATCCCGCCGCCGCCGCCGTAGGGCTCGTCGTCGACGCTCCGGTGGCGATCCTCGGTGTAGTCGCGGAGGTCGTGGAGCGCCACCGCCAGCATCCCCTTGGCCACCGCCTTCCCCACCAGGCTGGTCGCCAGGAAGGGGGCGAAGAGCTCGGGGAAGATGGTCACGACGTCGACGCGCATTCCTCGATCAGCCCCGGCGGCAGGTCGAGGTCGATCACCCCGCTCGCCACGTCGATGCGGCGGATGAAGCGGCCGACGAACGGCACCGGCACCCGCCGCCCTCCCCCCTCGACGATCAGCAGCAGGCCGCCGCCGTCCTCGCGCAGGTCGACCACCTCGCCCAGCTCCCGGCCGCCGTCGCTGCAGCGGCAGCCCAGGAGCTCGTAGTGGTAGAAGGTCCCGTCCGGCGCCCGGGGGACCCGCGACCGCTCGACCGCCAGCCAGACGCCCCGCAGCCTCTCCGCCCCGTCCTTGTCGGCCACTCCGGCGAAGCGGACGAGGGCGCCGGCCTTGTGCGGGCGGCTGCCGGCGACCTCGATCCACGCCGGCGCTCCGGAGCGGTCCGCGGGTCCGGCCGCAAGCGGCCGCCCCGCCTCGTCGGTGACCAGGAGCGAGCTCCCAGGGTCCAGCCGGTCGTCGACGTCCGACAGCACCTCGACCACCAGCTCCCCGCGGAGCCCATGCGGCCGCAGGACGCGGCCGACGAGCACGGTTTCGGGGAGGTCAGTCCTCGAGGATTTCGAGCTCATAGCGCACCCCGTCGCGGTCCCCTCGGGCCTCGAGCAGGGTGCGCAGGGCGCGGGCGGTCCGCCCCTGGCGGCCGATCACCTTGCCCAGGTCGTCGGGCGCGACGGCGAGCTCCAGCAGCGTCTCGCGCCCCTGGGGGATCGCCGTCAGGCCCACCGCCTCGGGCTGGTCGACCAGCAGGCGGACCAGCTCCTTGAGCTGCTCCGGCAGGTCAGGCACTCTTCTGCTGGCCCAGGAGTTTCTTGACCGTGGGCGACATCTGCGCGCCGCGGCCGACCCAGTAGTCGACCCGCGCGGAGTCGATTTTCACCTGCGCAGGGTTCTTGGTGGGGTCGTAGTGGCCCACCTCCTCGACCGCGGAGGCCGTCGGCACCTGGCGGGAATCCGACACCACCACCCGGTAGAAAGGACTGTTGCGGGCGCCCATGCGCCGCAGCCGTATCTTCAACATCGTCTAACCTCCAGAGGTTCTCGTCTCGGCGGCCGCGGGGGAGCGCCGCACACAAAGCGGGGTATCTTAACAGGAACGGCAGCGGTCGCCAAGCGAACCTGCGCGGCCCGGCTGGCCAGGGGACTCGCCCAGAGGTTCTTCCTCTTTATGTAGGGGCGGGGCTTGTCCCCGCCAGGGTGGGGGGGCGGGCGCGCGAATTGCATTTCCACGCGCTCGAATCGAGCGCAAATGGTGACCTCACCTCCGCAGTCCAACCAACCGTGGCGCCGGCCGCACGATGAATCGCTGCGCCAGAGCGAGGAGCGCTTCCGGCTGCTCGTCGAGAGTGTCCGCGACTATGCCATCTTCATGCTCGACCCCGAAGGCTACGTGGTCAGCTGGAACGCCGGCGCCGAGCGGATCAAGGGCTACCGGGCCGGCGAGATCCTCGGCCTGCACTTCTCCGAGTTCTATCCCGCCGAGACGGTGACGCGGGGCTGGCCGCAGTACGAGCTGGAAGTTGCGAAGCATATCGGCCGCTTCGAGGACGAGGGGTTGCGGGTCCGCAAGGATGGCTCGACGTTCTGGGCGAACGTCGTCATCACCGCCCTCTACGACCCTGAACGGCGGCTCGTCGGCTTCGCCAAGGTCACCCGCGACCTCACCGAGCGCAAGCGCATCGAGAATCTCGAAGCGGACGTCGTCCGCCGCAACCAGTTCCTGGCGATGCTGGCCCACGAGCTCCGCAACCCCCTGGCGCCGATCGCCAACGCCCTCGGCCTGATGAAGATGGATACGCCGGCCGGCTCCGTCCTCGACTGGCCGCGGACCGTCATCGAGCGCCAGATCGCCCACCTGACCCGCCTGGTGGACGATCTGCTCGACGTCAGCCGGATCACCGCCAACAAGATTACCCTCGAGAAGGAGCCGGTCGAGATCGCGGGCGTGGTGTCGAGCGCCGTCGAGTCCAGCCGGCCGCTCATCGACGCCCGCAGGCACACTCTCGAGACGCTTCTCGCCGCGGAGCCGCTGCGGGTCGAAGGCGACCAGACGAGGCTCTCCCAGGTCATCGTCAACCTGCTCAACAACGCGGCCAAGTACACGCCGGAAGGCGGCCGCATCTGGTTGACGGTCGAAAAAGAGGAGGAGAGCGCCATCATCCGCGTGCGCGACAACGGCATGGGCATCTCCGCCGACCTGCTGCCCAAGGTGTTCGAGCCGTTCATCCAGGGGGAGCGCGCGCTGGACCGCGCCGAGGGCGGTCTCGGCATCGGCCTCTCCCTCGTCAAGCAGCTCGTGGCGCTGCACGGCGGCTCGGTGCGGGCTCTGAGCGAAGGCGCCGGGCGCGGCAGCGAGATGATCGTCCGGCTCCCCCTCCTCGACTACCCGGCCGACCTTCGCCACCGGCAGTCGGCGAACGGTGCGCCCCCCGCCGAGGGGAGCGAGCCACGGCCGGAGACGGGTTCCCGCCGCGTCCTCGTGGTGGACGACAACCGCGATGCCGCGGAGACCCTGGCGACCCTCCTCGAGCACTGGGGCTTCGCCGTCCGCAGCGCCTGCGACGGTCCGGCCGCCCTGACCACGGCCGCCGTCTTCTTGCCGGAGGTCGTCCTGCTCGACATCGGCCTGCCCGGGATGAGCGGCTACGAGGTGGCGCGGCACCTGCGCGCCATGCCCGGCCTCCACCAGGCGATGCTCGTGGCCGTCACCGGCTACGGTCAAGACGATGATCGCCGCCAATCCCGGGAAGCCGGCTTCGACCATCACCTGGTCAAGCCAGTCGATCCGCAGCGCCTGCGGGAGCTGATCGCCTCGACGCCCGCTTAGACCGCATTTCTCACCACATTGCCGCTTCGACCCTGCGGAGGCCCGCGCCTGCGGCGTGCTAGTCCAGGCACTCCGAGACAGATTGTTGTATCTAGCCTCCGGCACCAGGACATCTCCTGGGAATGGGAACGGGCCGCTCCGGATCTCCGCTCCCGAAGTGGTGAGAAATGCGGCCCAGTGGCGGCCAGTGCACCTGCCGTCCGCTATGCTTCGCGGGCCGATGCCGCCCGACCTGTCGATCGTCCTCCCGCTCGTCGACGACCGCGGCTTCGGCGCTCGCGCCATCGACGCCTGGCGCGAGCAGACGCTGGCGCCCGATCGCTGCGAGATCGTGGCGGTCGCCTCCCGCGAGGCGTCGCCGCTCGCCCATCACGCGCGGCAGCGGCTGCGGCCGGCCGATCGCCTTCTGATCCTTCCCGGCGCGGACGAGATCGGCCTCTACCAGGCTGGCGCCGAGGCGGCCCGCGGCGATTTCCTGCTCTTCACCGAGGCCCACTGCCTGCCGCTGCCGGACACCGCCGAAGCGCTGCTCCGCCACCTGGCGGCTTCCGGCGCCTCGGTGGCCACCCTGAGCGGTGCTCCCATCGCGCCCAACGCCTTCGCCCGCTTCGAGTCCCGTCTCCTTCACGAAGGGGCCGCCGCTCAGCCGGCGGAGGCCTGGCACCGCGTCTCGCTTCGCGGCCTCGCGGTGCGCCGCGAGATCTGGCGTGCCGCCGGAGGCTTCGAGGTCGCCTGCGGCCGCTTCGCGGAGGCGGTGCTGGCGGTCCGCCTCGGGCGCCTCGGATATGCCATCGAGCCCGTCGAGAGCGCCTCCGTGCGCCACGCCAACTGCGCGCGCCCAAGGGAGCTCGCCGCCGCTCTGCGTCCCTTGGGCAGCGGCCAGGCCGCCTGGCGCGAGCGCTGCGAGCGCGGCCTCGAAGAGGACTTCCTGCCGCCCCTGCCGGAATGGTCCGAGCGGGCGCGGTGGCACCGGCGCCACGCGCGCCACCTCGCCAGAGTCGCCATCCAGGCGCTCCGCCTCGATCGCGGCCTCCCCGGCTGGCCCGCGCGGGCTGCAGCCCTGCGGCGCGCGCTCCCCACCCTGGCCGCGGCGGCGGCGTTCGGTCCCCGCGCGCCGCGCGCCGTCGCGGCCGCCAGGGCCTGCCTGGGGCTGGCGGCGGCGAGCCGCCTGGGGGGCTCCGAGGAGCGCCGCTACTGCGCCTACCGGCGCGCCAGCAGCGAGCTGCTGCGCTGGGGCGTCCTCGCGCACGTCGCGGAGCGGTTCTGGCTTCCCTCCGCGCCTGCCGCAGGTCCTCTCCTTCCGAGCGAGCTGCCGGATGGAGCGCTCCTGGGCTTTCATCAAGCGGAGCGCTGGGCCGACGGCGCCTGCCGGTGGTCGCGGCCGCTGGCGCTCCTGCCGCTCGCTCTCCCCGCTGGCGACTACCGGTTGACGATCGACCTGCGCTCGCCGGTGCCGCCCGATCGGCGCTGCCTGCGCCTCTTCTGGAATGGGCAGGCCCTGCCGCCGGGCGCCACGACCTTCGACCTCCGCCGAAAGTGGTTCCGCGGCGAAGAGCAGCGGCTGGCGATCGCCTGCGCTCCCTTCTTCCCGCGCCGGCACGGCCTGCCCGACGACCGGGAGCTCGGCGTGGCGGTCTTTCGCTTAAATTTCGAGCCCCTGGGGTGACTCTCGGGACAGATGGCGTGGCTCCCAATCGGAGGTACGGTATCCGATACAGAGCCACCGATACCGTGGCACGGTTTGCTAGACGGCGAGGCGTCCGTACTCCCCTCCCCGCGCCAGGCTCTCGAGGACCGCCATCCGCTCGCGGGGGTCCGCGGGCAGTGGATCGACGACGGTCGCGCGGCCGCCGCGGAGGGTGACGGCGCGGGCGGCGCGGGCGGCGAAGGGCTCGATGTCGTGGGAGACGACGAGGACGGCGGCGCCGGCGGCGACGCGGCGGTCGATCCAGGCGAGGACGTCGTCGCGGGCGCCGCGGTCCATGGCCTCGAGCGGCTCGTCCACCAGGAGGTTGCCGGGCTCGCCGACGAGCGCCGCCGCCAGGACCGCCTTGCGCCGCTGCCCCATCGACAGCTCGCGCACCGACCGGCGGCCGAGATCGCGCAGGCCCACGAAGGCGAGCGCCGCGGCGGCGGCGGCAGGCGGCTCGCCGCGCAGGCGGCAGACGAGGGCGAGGATCTCGCCGACCGTCGCGTAGGGCGTGAGGTCGGGCTGCTCGGGGACGTAGGCGAGCCGGCGCCGCGCCGCCACCTCCTCCCTCCAGAGGTCGTGCCCGTCGACCTCGATGCGCCCGCCGCCGGGCATCTCCACCCCCGCCGCCAGCTTCAAAAGGGTGCTCTTGCCGCAGCCATTCCGCCCCAGGAGGAGGGTCAGCCCCGGCGGCAGGTCGAGATCCACCTCGCGCAGGATCGGCTCGCCCGGCACATAGGCGAAGGAGGCGCCGAGGAGGCGGATCACGAGGCGCTCCACGACTGTGGGTCGCCGGCCGCCAGATGGTGGAGCGGCAGCCACCGGCTGACCTCCTGCCGGCGCTCCCGCTCCGCCGCGGCGGCGAGCGCCCGCGGCGTGGCGGCGAGGAGGAGGAGGGCGGCCCAGGGCAGGAGGGCCACCAGCCCGGCGAGGATCAGCCCTGCCATGAGGATCTCGCCCGCCGCGCCGGTGCGGCGCTCGGGAGCGCGGCGGAGGGCGCCGGCGGCGAGGGCGGCAAAGAGCGGCGTGGCGGCCGCCGGCGCCAGGGCCGGGAGGGGAGCGATCCACGCCGCCAGCGCCAGCAGGGGGAGGGCATGGGCGGCCAAGAGGACGGCGTCGGCGCCGGTCCGCCGGGAGGCCTGCCAGGGGAGCGACCGCGACCAGGGCCAGGCCGGCCGGCGGGCCGCCAGGGCCTCTCCCATCCCGGCGAAGAGGAAGACGACGGCGCAGCCGCCCCCCAGGCGGACGGCGAGGGCGATATGCGGGGGCGAGAGATGGTTGTTGGCGACGAAGAGGGCGGCGGCGGCCAGCGGGAAGAGCCCCGCCGCGTAGGCGCTCGCCAACCGCCAGCGCAGCGCCCGCCAGGCGATCCGCGCTTCCAGGAGGCGGACCGAGGATGCGGGAGGAACGCCGGAGCCGCCGGGCAACCGGGAGCGAATCGTCAGGCGACGATCCGGGGCGCGCCCCGCCCCGGATGGGAGCGAGCCCGCCGCACGGTCGGCGGCGACGAGGAGGACGGCGGCAACCGCGAGCTGCGGCCAGCTCCCGGAGGCGGCGAGGAGGGCGGCGGCCCAGGCGGCCGGTCGTGCCAGGAGGGGGCGGCGGCAGAGGGTGGCGGCGAGCGCCGCCCCGAGGGCTACCAGCGGCAGGCCGGCGAGGCTGGGCAGCAGCCGCCCCCAACCTCCAGTCCCGAGGAGAGCATGGACGGCCAGAGGGATTAGGAGCACGAGGAGCGGCAGCTCCGCGCAGGCGATGCCGAGCGCCGCCGCCCGCCGGTGCGCGACGCCGCCGGCCGGCAGATGGCGCAGCCAGCCGCCGAGACCGCGGCAGACCCGTGGCGCTGCGGTCTCGGCGACGGCGGCGGCGGCGAGGACGACGAGGAGGGTGCCGGAGCGCCCGGCGCCTGGGCCGTAGAGGACTCCCGCCAGCGTGTGGAGGAAGTCCGGGCCGAGGAGCGTCCCCGCCCCCACGGCCGCGGCGAAGGCCGGCGCCATGACCCGCAGGGCGAGGCGCGCGCCCACCCGTAGATGGAAGCGGAGGACGGCCAGGAAGACGGGAG
>DATNKQ010000338.1:0-3090 GCA_035603315.1 Thermoanaerobaculia bacterium | reverse complement strand
ACGCCGGCGGAGGAGACCCTGGCGGCCATCTGGGGCGAGGTGCTCGCCCTGCCGCGGGTGGGCGCCGGCGACAGCTTCTTCGACTTGGGCGGCCACTCGCTCCTCGCCACCCAGGTGATCTCGCGGGTGCGCGACCGGCTGGCGGTCGAGCTCGCGCTCGCCGACCTCTTCGAGCATCCCACGCTCGGCGCCCTCGCCCGGCGGGTGGAGGAGAAGGGCCGCGATCGGCGGGCGGCGGCGGACCCCATCCTGCCCGTCCCCCGCAGGGGCGACCTGCCGCTCTCCTTCTCCCAGGAGCGCATCTGGTTCCTGCAGCAGCTCGACCCCGCCATCCGCTCCTACCAGTTCCAGGCCAAGATCCGCTTCGCCGGCCGGCTCGACGTCACCGCCCTCGACGCTGCCCTCTCCGAGGTGGTGCGCCGCCACGAGATCTTCCGCACCACCTTCTTGACCGGCGAGGGCGGCCGGCCGGCGCAGCGCTTCCATGCCGTCTGGCCCGGCGGCGCGGTGCGGATGCCGCTCGTCGACCTCTCCGGCCTGCCGGCGGCGGCGCGGGAGGCGGAGGCCGAGGCGCGGATGGGCGACGAGTTCGCCCGCCCCTTCGACGTCGCCCGCCTGCCGCTCGCCCGCTGGACGATCCTGCGCCTCGGCGCCCTGGACCATCTCTGGGTCCACGTCGAGCACCACCTGGTGCACGACGGCTGGTCGTTCAACGTCCTCCTGGAGGAGATGGCCGCGCTCTATCGCGCCGCCGTCGAAGGCAGCCCCTCGCCGCTCCCCGAGCTCGCCGTGCAATTCGCCGACTTCGCCGTCTGGCAGCGCCGCTGGGCCGCCAGCGAGGCCGCAGCCGCCCAGCTCGCCTTCTGGAAGCGGACCTTGGCCGGCCGCCCCGCGGCCCTCGAGCTGCCGACGGACCGTCCCTGGCCGAAGCGCCAGAGCTTCCGCGGCCGGGTGGCGCGGGCGGAGCTGCCGGAGCCGCTCGCCCAGGCGCTGCGCGCCGCCGGCCGGCGGCTGGGATTGAGCCTCTTCATGATCCTGGAGGCGGCCTTCGCCGCCCTCATGGGCCGCTACTCCGGGCAGGAGCAGGTGAACGTCGGCTCGGCGGTCGCCAACCGCCGCCGGCGCGAGACGGAGACGATGATCGGCATGGTCGTCGACAACCTGGTGCTCGCCAACGACCTCGCCGGCGACCCCACGGCGGCGGAGCACCTGGGACGGGTGCGGCGGCTCTGCCTCGCCGCCGGCGCCCATCAGGAGGTCCCCTTCGACCTCGTCGTCGAGGCCCTGGCGCCGCCGCGCGACCTCTCCCGCAACCCGCTCTTCCAGGTCAGCTTCAGCTTCCACGACTCGCCGCTCGGCGAGCTGGTCTTTCCCGGCGCCGCCGCCCGGCTGACGGAGGCGCTGAGCAACGGCTCGGCGAAGTTCGCCTTGAACGTCATCTGCATCCCGCGCGCCGAGCAGCGGGTGGGCCGCCAGCGCTCGCCGGCCGCCGTCTCGAGGGCGGCCGCGGCGGGGGGGATCACGGTGGTCTGGGAGTATGCGACCGACCTCTTCGACGCCGCCACGATCGACCGCATGCTGGGCCACTACCGGACGCTCCTCGCGGCCCTGGCCGAGGAGGAGCGCCTCGGTCGACGGCTCTCGGAGCTGCCGCTCCTGACGGCGCCCGAGCGCGAGCAGCTCCGGGACTGGAACCGCACGGCGGCGGCGTTCGACCTCACGCCCGTCCACCAGCAGGTGGCGGCCGGGGCGGCGGCGAGCCCCGGCGCCCTCGCCGTCGCCCGCGGCGGCGAGGGCTGGACCTACGGCGAGCTGCAGGCCCGGGCCTCCGGCATAGCCCGCCGTCTGCGGGCTCTCGGCGTCGGCCGCGAGGGCGTTATCGCTATCTGCCTCCCGCGCTCGCCCGAGATGGTGATGGCGATGCTCGCCGCCCTCGAGGCCGGCGCGGCCTACCTGCCGCTCGACCCCGCCCATCCCGCCGAGCGCCGGGCGCTGACTGTGACGGACGCCGGCGCGACCGTCGTGCTGACGGACGAGGCGCACAAGGCGGACTTCGCAGGGTGCGGGACGGCGGTTTTCACGCTCGACGATCTCGACGGCGTGGCCATTCCGGAACGCTCCGACGCGCCGGAGCCGGCGCTGTCCGATCAGCTCGCCTACGTCATCTACACCTCCGGCTCGACGGGCCGTCCGAAGGGGGTCGAGGTCACCCACGGCGGCCTCGCCAACCTCGTAGCCTGGCACCGGCGGACGTACGGGGTGACGGCGGCGGACCGCGCCACCCAGCTTGCCAGCCCCGCCTTCGACGCCTCGGGGTGGGAGATCTGGCCCTACCTGGCGGCGGGGGCGAGCCTGCACCTGCCGGACGATGACGTCCGCGCCTCGCCCCGGCGCCTCCTCGCCTGGCTGGCGGCGGAAGGGATCACCCTCTCCTTCCTCCCCACCCCGCTTGCCGAAGCGGTGCTGGACGAGGCGACAGACGACCCGTCGCACCGGGAAGGAGATCTCACCCTGCGGGCGCTGTTGACTGGCGGCGACCGCCTGCGCCGGGTGCCGCCGGAGCGCCTCCCCTTCCGGCTAGTCAACCACTACGGGCCGACCGAGGGGACGGTGGTGAGCACCTGGGCGGAGGTGGCGGGCGGCGAGGCGGAGCGGCTGCCGCCCATCGGCCGGCCGATCGCCAACGTCCGCGTCCATCTCGCCGACCGCCACCTGCGGCAGGCGCCGGCCGGCGTCCCCGGCGAGCTGCTGGTCGGCGGCGCCGGCCTCGCTCGCGGCTACCGCGGCGCGCCTGACCTTACCGCCGAGCGATTCGTCCCCGATCCCTGGAGCGCGGAGCGGGGAGCCCGTCTCTACCGCACGGGCGACCTCGCCCGGTATCTGCCGGACGGCGCCGTCGAGTTCCTCGGCCGCATCGACTTCCAGGTCAAGGTGCGCGGTTTCCGCGTCGAGCTCCAGGAGATCGAGGCCGCCCTCCTCCGCCACCCGGCAGTCCGGGAGGCGGTGGTGGTGGCGCGGCCGCTGGAGGGGACGTCGGCCGAAGCCTCCCTGGTGGCCTATCTGGTGCCGGCGGGCGAGGTCGATCCCGCC
>DATNKQ010000333.1:0-5111 GCA_035603315.1 Thermoanaerobaculia bacterium | reverse complement strand
CCCGCCAGCGGGCCGCGCTCGCGGAGTCGAGCCGGCGGTTGTCGGCGGCGAAGCAGGAGCTGCTGGCGCGGCGGCTCCGCGGCCAGGCTCCCACCGCCCGCGCGGCCGCGGCGGTTCTAGCTCGGCGGCCGACCGGGGGAGCGGGCGCGGCGGCCGCCGCGCGCCGGCCGGCGGCCCCTGCCATCCTCGTGAAGCTGCAGGAGGGCGCCCGCGGCCGACTGCCGTTCTTCTGCGTCCACGCCATCGGCGGCGCCGTCTTCTCCTACGGCGAGCTCGCCCGTCTCCTGGGACCCGAGCAGCCGTTCTACGGCCTGCAGTCGCCCGGCCTGGAGTCTGGCGTGGCGCTGGACGACCTCGTGGCCCTGGCCGCCCAGTACGCGGCGGCGGTCGAGGCGGCGCACCCGCAGTCGCAGGGCCCCTACCTCCTCGGCGGCTGGTCCTTCGGCGGCGTGGTCGCCTTCGAGATGGCGCGCCAGCTCCGCGCCCGCGGCATCGAGATGGGCCTCCTGGCGCTCCTCGACGCCTGGTCGCCGGCGGCTCTTTCGGTCTCTACGAGCCGTAGTGAGGCCGAGCTCCTGCGCCTCTTCCTGCGCGACCAGGCGGGCCTCCAGGGGCGTCCGGCAGCCTGGCTCGAAGAGATTGCAGATCTCGAGGATCTCGACCAGCGGAACGAAGAGGCTTCGAAGGCGGCGGTGGGCCGGCTCCTCGCCCGCGCCCGCGAAGCCGGCCTGCTGCGGGCGGACCTCCGCCCCGAGCAGGCGCAGCGCCTTCTCGGCGTCTACCGGGCGAACCTGCGCGCCCTTTCCGCTTATCGGCCACCCGCCTACGCCGGCCGCCTCATCCTCTTCCGTCCCGCCGCAGCTCCCGCTGATCCCGGCGATCGTCGGGCCGCCAATGGCTGGGAGGCCGCAGAGATCGTCGTCGAGGAGGTGTCGGGCGACCACTACACGATGCTGGCGCCGCCCCAGGTCGAGGTCCTGGCGGCACGCCTGGGGGCGGCCATCGCGCGCGTCGCCTCCAAACGGCAGGAAGCCGAAGCGGTCCGATGAGCGCAATCTCCGCCTCTGCGGACCTCCTCACCGCGGCCTTCGAGCGGCAGGCCGAGCGGGCTCCCGACGCCATCGCCGTCGTCGCCGGCGAGCGGCGGCTGACCTACGGCGAGCTCGAGGCGCGCGCCAACCGGCTGGCCCGCCACCTGCAGCGGCTCGGGGTGGGGCCGGAGGTGCGGGTCGGCCTCTGCCTGGAGCGCGGCGAGCTGCTGCCGGTCGGTATCCTCGGGGTGCTCAAGGCGGGCGGCGCCTACGTGCCGCTCGATCCCGCCTACCCGGCCGCGCGGCTGGCCTTCCTCCTGGAGGACAGCCGGGCGCCCATCCTGGTCACCCAGGAGAGCCTGCTGCCGCTCCTGCCCGCCCACGGCGCGCAGGCCGTCCGCCTGGACGCCGACGCGGCGCGGATCGCGGCCGAAAGCGCGGCCCGGCCGGCGCGGCTGGCGACGGCGCAGAACCTCGCCTACCTCATCTACACCTCGGGCTCGACGGGGCGGGCGAAGGGCGTCGCCATCACCCATGGGAGCGCGGCGGCCCTGCTGCGCTGGGCGCTCGGCGTCTTCATGGCGGAGGAGCTGGCGGGCGTCCTCTTCGCCACCTCGGTCTGCTTCGACCTCTCCGTCTTCGAGCTTTTCGCGCCGCTCGCGGCCGGCGGGACGGTGATCGTCGCCTCCAGCGCGCTCGACCTCCCCACCCTGCCCACGGCAGCCGCCGTGACCCTCGTCAACACCGTCCCCTCGGCGATGGCGGAGCTGCTGCGGCAGGGCGGGCTGCCCCCCTCGGTGCGGGTGGTCAACCTGGCCGGCGAGGCGCTCCCCGGGGCGCTCGTCGAGGCCATCTACCGCACGACGACGGTGCGGCGGGTGTTCAACCTCTACGGCCCTTCCGAGGACACCACCTACTCGACCTTCACGCGCATCGACCGCGGCGACTGCGCCGCGGGCCGCGAGCCCGGGATCGGCCGGCCGATCGACGGCACCCAGGCCCACCTCCTGGACGAGGAGGGGAGCCCTCTCTCGCGCGACGCGGCTTCAAGAGTGGGCGAGATCTACCTCGGCGGCGAAGGGCTGGCCCGCGGCTACTTCGAGCGGCCCGACCTGACCGCCGAGCGTTTCGTGCCCGATCCCCTCGCTGCGGCGCCGGGCGGCCGCCTCTACCGCACCGGCGACCTCGCCCGCCGGCGCCCCGACGGCAGCCTCCACTTCCTCGGCCGCGCCGACCACCAGGTCAAGATCCGCGGCTTCCGCATCGAGCTCGGCGAGGTGGAGGCGGCGCTGGTCCGCCATCCCGCCGTGCGCGAGGCGGTGGCGGCGGCGCGCGACGGCGACGGCGGCAGGCAGCTGGCGGCTTACGTCGCCCTCGATCCGCCGGCCCCCGGCGCCCGCGAGCTGCGCGACTTCCTGCTGCGGACCCTGCCGGCCCACATGGTCCCCTCTATCTTCGTCCGCCTCGACGCCCTCCCGCGCACGCCCAACGGCAAGGTCGACCGCCGGGCGCTCCCCGAGCCGGGCGCCGCGGGCGGCGACCTCGCCGAAGCCTGGAGCGCCCCGCGGACGCCCCTGGAGGAGCGGCTGGCCGGCCTCTGGGCGGAGGTCCTGGGCCATCCACGAATCGGCCGGGACGACCACTTCTTCACCCTCGGCGGCCACTCGCTCGTCGCCACCCGCGTTCTCTCGCGCGTGCGCGACCTCTTCGGGGTCGACCTGCCGCTCGGCTCGCTCTTCGCCGCGCCGACGGTCGCCGGTCTGGCGGCGGCGATCGAGGAGGCCCGCGGCGCCGGGCCGCCGCGGGACGGTGGGGGCAACCCGCCGTTCCCTCTCTGCGGTCCAGGGCAGGCACGGGGGCCTGCCCCTACCGTCGAGGACTCCATTCCCCTCTCTCCCGTCCAGCGGGGGATGTGGTTCCTCGCCCGCCTGGAGCCCGACCGGCCGGCCTACAACATCGCCCTCGCGGTGGCTCTCCGCGGCCCGCTCGATCCCGCGGCCCTGGCGGCGGCCCTGGACGCCCTGGCGGCGCGGCACGAGGCGTTCCGCACCCGCTTCCCGGAGACCGACGGCGAGCCCCGGCAGGAGGTCCTGCCGGCGCTGTCGTTCTCCCTGCCGCTCTGCGAGCTCTCCGGCCTCCCGGCCTCCGCCCGCGCCGGCGAGCTCTCGCGCCTGGGTGGCGAGCGGGCGCGGCAGCGCTTCGATCTCGTTCGCGGCCCGCTGGCGACCGCCGAGCTGGCCCGCCTGGCGGCGGCGGAGCACGTCCTCTTCTTCACCGTCCACCACCTGGTCTTCGACGGCTGGTCGGAGGAGGTCTTCTGGCGCGAGCTCTCGGCGCTCTACGCCGCCGCTCTGGAGGGCCGCCCCTCGCCGCTCCCCAAGCTGCCGCTCCAGTACGCCGACTATGCCGGCTGGCAGAGCCGGCGCCTCGCCGGCGGGGCGCTCGAGGCGCAGGTCGAGTGGTGGCGGCGCGAGCTCGCCGGGGTGGCGCCGCTCGCCCTCCCCGGCGATCGGCCGCGGCCGGCGGCGCGGACGTTCCGCGGCGACGCGCGGGGGCTGCGCCTCGCGGCGCCGCTCGCCGGCGCCGTGCGCGACCTCGCCCGGCGGCGGAGCGCGACGCCGTTCATGGCGCTCCTGGCGGCCTTCGCGGCCCTCCTCGCCCGCTACAGCGGCCAGGAGGACTTCGCGGTCGGCGCGCCCATCGCCGGCCGCGACCGGTCGGAGCTCGAAGGGCTGATCGGCCTCTTCGTCAACCTGCTGGCGCTGCGCCCCCGGCTCGGCGGGCGCCCGAGCTTCCGCGAACTCGTCGGGCGGATGCGGGAGACGGCCCTCGCCGCCTTCGCCCACCAGGACCTTCCCTTCGACCACCTGGTCTCGGAGCTCAACCCGGACCGCGACCTCTCCCGGAACGCCGTCTTCCAGGTCGCCTTCCAGGTCGTCGGCGTGGCCCACCCGCTGCCTCGGCTGCCGGCGATCGCCGCCGCTCCCGCGGGCCTCGACGACGGCGGCGCCAAGTTCGATCTCGACCTCGAGCTGGAGGACGGCGGAGAGGAGATCCACGGCTTGTGCACCTACAGCCGCCACCTCTTCGACGCCACCACCGTCGAGCGCTTCCTCGCCCACTTCCGCCGCCTCGTCGCGGCAGCGGCCGCCGAGCCCGACCGGCCGCTGGCCGATCTCCCCCTGCTCTCCGCCGCCGAGCGCCAGCAGGTCGTGGAGTGGAACGACACCCGCTCCGCGCCGGTCCCCGCGCGCTGGGTCCACCAGCTCTTCGCCGAGCAGGCGCGGCGGTGGCCGGCGGCGCCGGCGGTGGTCGACGGCGGGCGGCGCCTCACCTACGGCGAGCTCGACGCGCGCGCGGACCTCCTCGCCCGCGCCCTCCGCCGGCTGGGAGTCGGACCGGAGGCCCGCGCCGGCGTCTGCCTGGAGCGCTCGGCGGAGCTCGTGATCGCCGTCGTGGCAGTGCTCAAGGCCGGCGGCGCCTACGTCGCCCTCGACCCCGCGCATCCCGAGGAGCGGCTGGCCTTCCAGCTCGCGGACTCGGGGGCGCGGGTGCTCCTCACCCGCCGCGGCGCGGTCGCCGACCTGGCCGCGGGCATGGGCATCCGCTGCCTCTTCCCGCACGAGGACCCCGAGGGTGACGGCCCGTCCGCCGACCTTCCACCTCCCGTCCTCCTGCCGGAGAACCTGGCCTACGTCATCTACACCTCCGGCTCCACGGGGCGCCCCAAGGGCGTCGAGGTCAGCCACGCCGCCCTCGCCAACCTGTGCACCCTCCATGGCGCCCTCTACGGCGTCGCCGCCGCCGACCGTGCGACGCTCGTCGCCGGCGTCGGCTTCGACGCCACGGTGTGGGAGATCTGGCCCTACCTCGCCGCGGGAGCGAGCCTGCACGTGGTGGAAGAAGGCCTCCGCGGCGCGCCCGAAGAGCTGCGCGAGTGGTTCCTGGACCGCGGCATCACCCTGTCGTGGCTGCCGGTGCTGCTGGCGGAAGGCCTGTTGGCCCTCCCCTGGCCGCCGCGGCCGGCCCTCCGCGCCCTCTTGACGGGCGGCGACCGGCTGCAGCGGCGGCCGCCGGCGG
>DATNKQ010000332.1:0-5817 GCA_035603315.1 Thermoanaerobaculia bacterium | reverse complement strand
GCGCCGGCGGCTCGGCGCCGTGGCTTTCGGCGCCGACCGCCGCGAGGCCGTTCTGCTACTGGGGAAAGTCCTCGGCCTCTCCGAGGCGCAGGTGATGGCCCGCGGTGAGCAGGCCGTCATGCCCGCCGCCGCCGCCCGCTTCGGCGAGCTCCTGGCGCGCCGCCTCGACGCCGAGCCGGTCGCCTACCTGCTGGGCGAGCGGGAGTTCTATGGCCGCCCCTTCCACGTCGACCGCCGGGTGCTGATCCCGCGGCCCGAGACCGAGCACGTGGTGGAGGCGGCGCTCGCCCTCACGCTGCCGCCGGCGCCGCTCCTCCTGGACGTCGGCACCGGCTCCGGCTGCCTGGCGATCACTCTCGCCCTGGAGATCCCCGGGGCGCGGGCAGTGGCGACCGACCTCTCGCCCGGAGCGCTCGCCGTCGCCGCGGCCAACGCCCGCCGCCACGGCGTCGCCGGCCGCGTCCATCCCGTGGCGGCGGACCTCGTCGCCGGGCTCGACCTCTCGCGCTTCGACCTCGTGGTATCGAACCCTCCCTACGTCGATCCCTCCGAGGCTGCGCAGCTCTCTCCCGAGGTGCGCGATTTCGAGCCGCACCTGGCGCTCTTTTCCCCCGGCGCCGGCGACTCCACGCTGGCGCGCCTCTTCCAGGAATGCGCCGGCCTCGCCGCCGGCGCTCCCCTGGTGGTCGAGATCGGCTACGGCCAGCTCGACGCCGCGCGCCGCCACGCCGTGGCATCCTCGTTGCAGCTCGCCGGTACCCGAAAGGATTACTCCGGCATCCCCCGCGTGCTGACGCTCCGGCGACGATAGCTTCCCAGGGATCGAGGTCGAAAGCATGGACAGGTTCCACATCCTGGGGCCCTCGCGGCTCGCCGGGCGCGTGCGGGCGAGCGGCGCCAAGAACGCGGCGCTCCCGGCCCTGGCGGCCACCCTCATGGCGGCCGCGCCGGTCGTCCTCGAGCGGGTGCCGCGGGTGCGCGACATCCGCACCATGCTCCGGCTCCTCGCCCATTTAGGGATAGCGAGCGAGGAGCGGGGGGGCTCCCTCGAGCTGCGCCGGGAGAGCCCCGACGGCTCGCCGCTCGACGCCCCCTACGAGCTCGTCAAGACGATGCGCGCCAGCGTCCTCGTGCTGGGGCCGCAGCTCGCCTGGAAAGGGCGCGCGCGGGTGTCGCTGCCGGGCGGCTGCGCCATCGGCGTGCGGCCGATCGACCAGCACCTGAAAGGCCTGGCCGCCTTGGGCGCCGAGGTCCGCATCGAGCACGGCTACGTCGAGGCGACGGCGAGCCGCCTCTCGGGCGCCCGCTTCCGCTTCGACATGCCCACGGTGACGGGCACCGAGAACGTGATGATGGCCGCCTGCCTGGCCCGCGGCACGACCGTCCTCGCCAACTGCGCCCGCGAGCCGGAGATCGCCGACCTGGCAGGCCTCCTGAACGCCATGGGCGCGCGGATCTCCGGCGCCGGGGAGGAATCGATCGTCATCGAGGGAGTGGACGGCCTGGGGGGCGCCACCCACGCCGTCATCTCCGACCGCATCGAGGGGGGGACCTACCTGATCGGCGCCGCCTTGACCGGCGGCGACGTGCTGCTCGAAGGGGCGAGCCCCGCCGATCTGGCACCTCTCCTGGAAATTCTGGCCGCGGTGGGCGCCGCGGTGACGGTCACCGCCGAGGGCATCCGCGTGCGCTCGGACGGCGGCCTGGTCTCCCGCGACATGGAGACCGCCCCCCATCCGCGCTTCCCCACCGACCTCCAGGCGCAGTACATGGCGCTGATGACCCAGGCCGACGGCGTGGCGGCGATCCGCGAGACGATCTTCGAGAACCGCTTCCAGCATGCCCCGGAGCTCTCCCGCATGGGCGCCGACGTGCGGGTGGACGGCGGCTTCGCCCGCGTCCACGGGCCGACGCCGCTGTCGGGCGCCAGCGTCATGGCGACCGATCTGCGCGCCTCGGCCTGCCTCGTCCTCGCCGGCGTCGCCGCCCACGGAGAGACGACCGTCGAGCGCATCTACCACCTCGACCGCGGCTACGAGGGGATGGAGCTGAAATTGCAGGGGCTGGGCGCACAGGTTTCGCGCCTGGCCGAAGCCCCCGCGGCGTAGCCGCGCCCTCACAGCCGGTCTCCTGATGATCGGTACCTTCGCCCTCCTCCTCGCCGTCAGCGCCGATCCGCGTCCCGCGCTCGTCCAGCTGCAGCTCGACGGCCGGCCCCGCGATGCCCTCGCCCGCACCGAGCGCGAGCTCGCCGACGATCGCGCCCGCGCCCATCTCCTGGGCCTCGACTATCTCCGCGGCCGGCTCCTGGCCGCCCTCGGCCGGCCGGACGAGGCTGCGGAAGCCTTCGCCGCCGCGATGGCCGAGACCCCCGTCCTGACGCTCTACAGCCGCTACCGCCTGGCCCTCCTGCAGGAGCTCACCGGGCATCCGGAGGTAGCCGCCGGCCTGGTCGCCACCGCCGCCGCGGGGGACCCCTCCTCGCCGCTCCAGCCGGCAGCGGTCAAGCTCCTCTGCCGCACCCTCGCGAAGGGCGGCGACTGCCGGCTCCTGCAGGGCCTGACCCCGGAGAAGATGGAGCTCCCCGAGCGCCGGCAGATCCTCCTCGCCCAGGCCGACTGCGCCCAGAAGGGAGGACAGCGCGAGTTCGCCCGCGGCCTCCTCGTCAGTTTGCTGACGGCGAGCCGCGACGACGAAACGGCGCGGCAGGCGGCCGAGCGGCTGGCCGGCATCGTCTCCGACGCCGAGCGCGGCGAGGTCCCGCGGCTCCTGGGCCTCACCTTCGAGCAGCACCGGGAGTTCGAGCGGGCCTTGAAATACCTGCATCGCGCCACCGACGGCGCCGAGTCCGAGCGCGACGCCTTCGCGGCGCGCTACGCCATGGCCCGCGCCCTCTTCTGGCAGGGGCGCTACGGCCCCGCCGCCGTCCTCTTCGGCGAGCTCGCCGCCCACGCCGCCAAGCCGGACGAGAAGTCGCTGGCGCTCTACCAGCAGGGCCGTTCCTACGAGCTCCTCGGCCACTGGAAGACGGCAGCCGTGCGCTTCCGGCGCGCCTACCTGGCGCATCCCGCCGGCGAGTGGGCCTCGGCGGCGCTCGTCTCCGCCCTTCGCCTGGAATGGCGGAGCGGCGAGGAGGGCGCCACCGCCGAGCTCTACCGCCTGCTGGGATCGCGGCTGCCGTGGCGCGACCAGGCGAGCCGGGCGGCCCTCTTCATGGCCTCCTCCGACCTCGTGCGCGGGCGGGGCGACCGCGCCCGCGCCTGGCTGGATCAGGCTGCCGGGTTCCGGATCAAGGAGGACCAGATCGAAGTCGCCTACTGGCGCGGGAGACTGGCCGAGCTGGCGGGGGATTCTCGGGGAGCGGTCGCCGCCTACCTGACCGCCCTGCGCGGCGAGATCGACAACCCCATCTCGCAGGCCGCCTACGGGCGATTGACCGCCCCCGCGCTCGCCCGCGTCACCGCCGCCGAGGGCCGGCGCCTGGCCGCCTCGCCGCGGCCCGACAGCCTCTACGGCGCCTGCATCCTCTTGGGCGAGGGCGATCCGGTGGGAGCCGTGGCGCGGCGCAAGCTGCAGCAGGCCCTCTTGGCCGACGCCAGCGCCTCGCCGTTCCTTCGCCTCGCCGAGGTGCCGGTCGGACGGTGGCGGATCTGGCGGGCGGCGCTCCGCCGGCCGGAGGAGACGCTCCTGGCCCTGGGGATCTGGCACGAGGGGGCGCCGGCAGTGCGCGAGCACTTCCCCCCCGCCGACCCCTCGCTCGCCTTCACCGGCGCCGCGCTCCTGTCGCGCGCCGGCGAGCCCAGCCGGGCGATGGCGCTGGCGGAGGCGGTGCGGCTGCGCACCCCCGACCTGGTGCCTCTGGCGATGCAGCCGGCCGCCTACCAGCAGCTCCTCTACCCCCTGGCCTACGGCGAGACGCTGGCGGCGGAAGGCCGCCGGCGCGGCGTCGACCCGCGCCTCCTCGCCGCCGTCTTCCGCGAGGAGAGCCGCTTCGATCCCCAGGCCCTCTCCGGCGCCGCCGCCCGCGGCCTCGCCCAGCTCGTCATCCCCACCGCCCGGCGGCTGGCGAGCGGCCTGCAGCTGACCTCCTTCGATCCCGAGGACCTCTACCGGCCGGAGGTGGCCATCCCGCTCGGCGCCGCCTACGTCGCCGAGCTCCTGCGCTCGGCGGCAGGCTCCCCCTACTTGGCCGTCGCCGCCTACAACGCGGGCGAGCCCGAGGCCCAGCTCTGGCGGGCCTACTGCTACAGCGCGGAGCCCGAGGAGTTCCTGACCAAGGTCGGCTTCAAGGAGACGCGGAGCTACCTGCGCCGCGTCCTCACCTCCTGGGCGCGGTACCAGCGGCTGTACCCGTAACCCGCTAGCTCGGCTTCGGCGGCTTCTTGACGATCGTCTTGACGATGGGGGGGAGGGCGTTGCCCCGCTGGTCGAAGTAGTTGGCGACGTCGGCCTTGTTGCGCAGCTCCTCGGTCCAGCGGTCGATCTCCTGGTTGAGCCGCTGGTCCTTCAAGAGGCCGCGGATCTTCTCGCGCACCTCCTCGATGGGCGGCACCGGCTGGCGCTGTTTCTTCATCTCCGGGACGAGGACGTCGCGGTAGTAGGCGTTGATGTCCTCCAGGCTGACGAAGACGCGCGGCCCCAGCCGTTCGTCGACGTAGGTGAGGACCATGAGCTGCCGCCCCACCAGCTGCTTCAGGCTGGCCAAGGTCATCCCCAACTCCTTCAGGCGCTGGTTGAAGGCCGCCTCGTCCTTGAAGCGCGAGCGGATCTCCGCCACGTTCTGCTCGATCTGATCGACCGGCACCTGCTGGAAGCCGAAGCGGTCGATCTCGTGGAAGCGGAGGCGCTGGTCGATCAGCGTCCCCAGGACCCGTCGCCGCAGATCGGTCTCGCCCTCGCCGGGCTTCGCCTGCGCCAGCCCGAGGCCGAGGACGCGGTCGATGTCGGAGTTGAGGATGGGATCCTCGTCGACCACCGCCACGATGCGGTCCTTGAGCGCCAGCTGGGTCGCCGGCATCGCCGGATGGGGCGCAGCGACTGCGGGTTTCGGCGGAGCGGTCGCCGGGGAAGCGGCAGCCAGCAGAACAACGAGCGCCGGCAGGAGTGTCAATCGGGCGGCCAGGGCGGCGGAATTCGGCATGGAAGCGGCATGCTAGCATCGGCTCCTGCTATGACAGAAGAGAGCTCTCTCCTGACCGTCGGCCTGGCGCAGATCGACTGCCTGCTGGGCGACATCGCGGCCAACCTCGACACCCACCTGGCCTGGATCGCGAAGGCGCGCGAGCGGGGCGTGGAGCTCCTCGTCTTCCCCGAGCTGTCGCTCACCGGCTACCGCCTCCTCCACCTGACCCCGCGGGTCGCCCTGCGCGCCGACTCGCCCGAGGTGGCCCGCCTGGCCGCGGCGGCAGGCGGCATGGCGGTCGTCGTCGGCTTCGTCGAGGAGGACGAACGCGGGGTGCTGCACAACAGCGCCGTCCTCCTGAAGGACGGCGAAGCCGCCTTCGTCCACCGCAAGATCTACCTCCCCACCTACGGCATCTTCCAGGACAAGCGCTTCTTCGCCGCCGGCCACCGGCTGGAGCTGGCGCCGGGCGCCTTCGGCGGCAGCCGCCTGGGCATCCTCATCTGCGAGGACCTCTGGCACCCGCAGCTCGCCGCCCGCCTGGCGGCCGCCGGCGCCAAGCTGGTGGTGGTGATCTCGGCGGGGCCGGGGCGGATCGGCTCGGGAGCGCACCCCGAGAGCTGCGAGATCTGGGAGACGCTGACCCGCGCGACGGCCATCCAGAACACCTGCTGGGTGGTCTACTGCAACCGGGT
>DATNKQ010000322.1:0-17083 GCA_035603315.1 Thermoanaerobaculia bacterium | reverse complement strand
CCGCCGGCGTGGCGTTCGACGGCGGCGAGGAGGCGGTTGCGGACCTCCATGGGACTCGCCGGCCGGCCGGCGGCGCCCGCCAGGGCGGCGACGACGGCGTCGTAGCCGAAAGGCTCGCCGGCGGCGTCCGTCGCCTCGATGAGCCCGTCCGACAGCCAGACGACGAGGTCGCCCTTCTCCAGGCGCAGGGTGCGGCGGCCGTAGGTCCGGCCCATGCCGCCCAAGGGCGAGCCGGGAAGGACGATCTCCTCGACCTGGCCGTCGCGCAGCAGGTAGGTGGGGGGGTGGCCGGCGTTGGTGATCTCCAGGCTGCCGTTCGTGAAGTCGACGAGCGAGAGGGTGGCGGTGACGAAGAAGCGGCTCTCGGCGTCGGAACGGACCACGGAGTCGAGGCGGCGAAGGATCTCCTCGGGGTCGGTCGCCTCCTGGACGAGGATCAGCAGGGCGGCCTTGATCATCGCCATGCGCAGGCCCGTCGACAGGCCGTGGCCGGAGACGTCGGCGATGATCACCGCCAGCCGCCGGTCGTCGAGGCGGAGGATGTCGAAGTAGTCGCCGCCGATCGCCGCGCTGGGCTCGAAGAGGGTGGCGAACTCGACGGCGTCGCCGGACGGCAGATCGCCCGGGATGAGGCTCTTCTGCAGGTCGCGGGCGATCGCCAGCTCCTTCTCGAGGACCTCCTTCTGGGCGGAGGTGGCGACGAGCGTCTCCAGGTTCGCCGCCATCTGGTTGAAGGAGCGCTGGAGCGACCCCACCTGGTCCTTTCGGCGCGCCGGGATGCGGACCGAGAAGTCGCCGCCCTGCACGGCCGCCGTCGCCCGGCTCATCTGGTTGACCGCCCGCGAGAGGCTGAAGATCATGAAGAGGGCCATCGCCGTCGCCGCCAGGTAGATGTCGAAGAGCAGGAAGGCGAGGGTGAAGAGCGCCGCCCAGGCGCCGGTGTCGACCTCGGCCGAGCTCGAGAAGAGGTGGCGCAGGAGGCCGCGGGGAGTGCTCCGCAGGGTGATGTCGAGCGGCTGGGTGAGGGCCTGCTCGTGGTCCAGGCGCACCAGCTGGCCCGACGCCTCCCCCCACCAGAGGAAGGGCTTGTCCCAGAGCCGCGCCCCCTCCGAGCGCCGCTTGAAGAACTTCTCCGCCTCGCCCGTGGCGCGCTCGCGGTGGATGCGCGTCAAGGGGATGTTGCGGGTGCCCATCTCGATGCGGACGACCCGCCCGGCCTCGGCCTCGTCGGGGCGGACCATCTCGACCCAGACGTCGCTGCGCTCGGAGAGCGCCGCCTCGAGGCTGGCGACGTAGAGGGCGACCACGCCCGTCCCGCGCGAGGCGTCCGCCACGGCGGCGGCGGCGAGGCTGGGCGAGCCGTCTTCGCGGGCCAGGAAGGGGGCGATGACCTCGCGGCGCTGCGGCGCCGGGCCGCCGCCTCCCGTCACCAGCGAGGTCGGCCAGGCCGCCGGCGTCCGCGGGTCGCCGCCGACCCGGCGCCCGTTCCGGTAGTAGCCGAAGACCAACCCCGGCACGCTGTCGCCGCTCGGCTTTCCGGTGCGGGCGAACTCCCGCGCCCGCGCGTCGGCCAGGAGGGCGACCTCGTTCTGCAGGCTGCGGGCGGCGTCGCGGTAGAGGTGACCCATGAAGAAGCCGGCCAGCAGGTAAGCTCCCACGAGGAGCAACAGGGCCACCAGGGGGATGGGGAGCATGCCGCTCAGGAAGTAGGAGAAGGCGAGCCGGCGGCCGACCTTCCAGAGGAAGCGCCGGAGGAGGCGCCCGGCGAGCCAGAGCAGCAGCAGGATGACCGCCCCCGCCAGCAGGACGGTCGCCAGGGTCGACAGGTAGGGGATGCGGGCCGCGGCGACGACGAACGTCGCGACGATGGCGGCGGCGACGATCGCCGCGGCGAGGGCTCGGCGGGAGGATTTCGGGTTCACGGCGCTGGCGGAGGGCGGTCTGGGGATCGACTGCGGGAAGAGCCGCGCCCCCGAGGGGGACTACGGCACCCCGCGAGCAAGGTTTCCCGGTTGGACGGCCGCCGCGACTTGCATACAATGGCCGCGGTCGCCGCAGCGCATCTTAGCGCGAAGCGAGAAGGAGAGACGGTGTCGAGAATCCCCCGTTTTCAGGAGCACTTGAAAGCCGGCTTCACCGCCGAGGCGGCGAGCGCTGCCCGCTACCGGGCCTTCGCCGAGCGCGCCGGACGCGACGGCCTGCCCAACCTCGCCCGCGCCTGGACGAAGCTGGCGGCGGACAAGGACCAGCTCGCCATCTCGCTCTTGGACGCCGCCGGGCAGGTGCACGGCCTCGACTCCGATCTCGCCGCGGCGATCGCCGAGGAGCGCTACGAGAACGACGTCCTCTACCCCAAGATGATCCGCGACGTCGACGCCCCGACCGCCGACGTCTTCTTGAAGCTGGTGACCGCCCAGAAGGACCACCTGCGGCGCATGGAGGCCCTGCGCGAAGCCCTGCACGCCTCCCAAGGCGACGTCGAGCTGCCCGTCGAGGTCGACCAGGGGAGCCGGTAGTTGCGACCGGGGCGCCCAGGCCACCAGGGCGCCCACAGGGGGGCGCCCCTACACGACGAATTCGATCCGATGGGCGCGTAGGGAGGCAGCCCGGCGCCGTGGGGACGCAGCCCGGTACCGTAGGGGCGGCCCCCCGTGGCCGGCCCTCTTCGGCGTGGCCCTAAATCATTCGCAGAGCGTAGCTTAGAGAGCTTGTGACCGGCAGTCACAAGTGGTACACTTCAGCCGTGGGGGTGCGAGGATGAACATCATCGGAGAGAGCTGGGTCACCACCAAGTTCGAGAACCTCGAGGACTGGGCCCAGCGCAACTCGTTCTGGCCCTTCCCTTTCGGCACCGCCTGCTGCGCCATCGAGTTCATGTCGACGCTGTCGAGCCACTACGACGTGGCCCGCTTCGGCTCCGAGGTCGTGCGCTTCTCGCCGCGGCAGAGCGACGTGCTGCTGGTGGCCGGCACCATCAACGACAAGATGGCCCCGGTGCTGAAGAAGATCTACGACCAGATGGCCGACCCCAAGTGGGTCATCTCGATGGGCGCCTGCGCCTGCTCCGGCGGCTTCTACCGCGCCTACCACGTGATGCAGGGGATCGACGAGGTCATCCCCGTCGACGTCTACGTGCCGGGCTGCCCGCCGACCCCGGAAGGGCTGATCTACGGCATCCTGCAGCTCAAGGAGAAGGTGGCGCGCGACCGCAAGAAGCTGCGCGCGCGCGCCAAGTCGATCGCCGCCGAAGGCGAGCCCCGGGAGGTTTCGGACCGTGCCGACGCTGGCTCCGCCACCGCCTGAGACCCCGGAGGCGCCGGCAGCCGCGGCGACCGACGGTCTGGCCGCCGTCCGGGCGCGCTTCCCGGCGGAGAGCATCACCCCGCAGCAGGGCCTCGACCAGCCGACCTGGATCGTCGAGCGGGAGATCCTGGCCGACCTGGCGCGGCAGCTCCGCGACGACCCGGCCACCAAGTTCGACCTCCTGCTCGACGTCGCCGGCGTCGACTTCCCCGACCGCGAGCCGCGCTTCGACGCCGTCTACCACCTCTGCTCGCTGTCGCGGGGGGCGCGCCTGCGCCTCAAGGTGCCGCTCGCCGAGGACCAGCCGCTGCCGTCGCTCATCCCGGTGTGGAAGGCTGCGAACTGGTTCGAGCGCGAGCTCTACGACATGTTCGGCCTCCAGGTCTCGGGCCACCCCAACCTGCGGCGCCTCCTCTGCCACGAGGGATTCCAGGGCCACGCCCTGCGCAAGGATTACGACCCGGCGCGGCGCTGGATCCTGACCGAGGACAAGATCTACCAGCCGAAGTTCGATCTGCCGCAGACGGCGGACGACCTCTTCGAGCGCATGATCGTCAACATCGGCCCCTCGCACCCGGCCATGCACGGCACCTTCCGCCTGATGGCGGTCCTGGACGGCGAGACGATCGTCGCCTCCGACGTCGAGATCGGCTACCTCCACCGCTGCTTCGAGAAGATGGCGGAGACCCACAACTGGCAGCAGGTGATCCCCTACACCGACCGCCTCAACTACTGCTCCTCCTTCATCAACAACGTCGGCTACTGCCGGACGGTCGAGAAGCTGCTCCAGGTCGAGGTGCCGCCGCGGGCGGTGTGGGCGCGGACCATCCTCTCCGAGTTCTCCCGCATCATGGACCACTGCGTCTGCAACGGCAGCACGCTGGTCGACTCGGGAGGCCTTACCAACTTCTGGTACATGTTCCAGCCGCGCGAGGAGATCTACGGCCTCCTGGAATCCTGCTGCGGCGCCCGCCTGACGGTTTCCTACGGGCGGATCGGCGGCCTGGCGCAGGACCTGCCGCCGGACTTCATGGAGCGCTCGCGGCGGTTGCTCGAGATCATCCCGCCCTTCATCGACGACGTCGAGAAGCTGGTCGACAAGAACCGCATCTGGATCGACCGCTCGGTCGGCGTGGCGGCCATCGCCGGCGACGAGGCGGTGAACTGGGGCTGGACCGGCCCCTGCCTGCGGGCGAGCGGCGTCCCCTACGACGTGCGGCGCGCCCATCCCTACGACCTCTACGACACCGTCGATTGGGAGGTGCCGGTCCTCTACGGCGGCGACGTCTACGACCGCTACCGCATCCGCATGCTGGAGATCCGGCAGTCGCTGTCGATCATCCGCCAGCTCCTCGACCGCGGGATGCCCGAGGGGCCGTACATCACCGACGACCCGCACGTCGCCCTGCCGCCCAAGGAGGCCTGTTACAACCAGATGGAGGCCATGATCTATCACTTCAAGCTGATCATGGACGGCATCCAGGTGCCGGAAGGGGAGACCTACTCGATGGTCGAGGGAGCCAACGGCGAGCTCGGCTTCTACGCCATCAGCGACGGCAGCGGCCGGCCCTACCGGCTGAAGTGCCGGCCCCCCTGCTTCCCGATCTTCTCCACCTTCTCCCGCCTGATCGACGGCGGCTCGGTCTCCGACGCCATCGTCTCGCTGGGCGGGCTCAATATCATCGCCGGAGAGCTCGAGCGATGAGCGCCCAGCGGACAGCCCTGGAGACGCCCTATCCGAGCTCGCCGCGGCCCTACCGGCCGGGGCTCGCCGAGCGGCTCTACCTGCCGCTCTTCTCGGGCCTCCTGGTGACCCTGCGGCACTTCCTCAAGAACGTCTTCCGTGGCACGACCTACACCATCCAGTACCCCGAGGAGCGCCGCGACTACAGCCACCGTTTCCGCGGCCACCACATCTTGACCAGCCGCCCCGACGGCTCGGTGCGCTGCGTGGCCTGTTTCCTCTGCGCCCAGGCCTGCCCGGCCGAGTGCATCCACATCGAGGCCGGCGAGCACCCCGACGTCAACGTCGAGAAGTACCCGCTGGTCTACGAGATCGACATGCTGCGCTGCGTCTTCTGCGGCTACTGCGTCGACGCCTGCCCGGAAGAGGCGATCATCATGAGCAACAACTACGACATGGCCTACTTCACCCGCGAGCAGTCGGTGGTCGGCAAGGCGGACCTGATGAAGCCCTTCACCTTCGACGAGAACCTGCTGGGCTACCGGCCCCGCTACCCCGAGGAGGACGAGAAGCGGGCGCGCATGCGGCGCCAGGCGTTCTCGCTCGTCGAGGCGGCGCGGCAGGCCAAGGAGCGGGAGGAGCTGGCAGCCGCCCGGACGGCCGGCGGAGCGCTGCAATGAATCCCCGCGGACCCTCTGCTAGGATGCAAACAACGTTCGAAAACAGACGAGAAAAACGAGAGATGAAATGAGCACGACGGTCGCAGAGCAGGAAGGCAAGTCCCTCAAGATCGTGTCCGAGAACCTCGACGAGGTGGTCATCCGCTTCGCCGGCGACTCGGGCGACGGCATGCAGATCACCGGCAACCAGTTCAGCAACACCTCCGCCCTGTTCGGCAACGACCTCTCGACGCTGCCCGACTTCCCGGCCGAGATCCGGGCGCCCCAGGGGACGCTCCCCGGCGTCTCGGCCTTCCAGGTCCGCATCGCCGATTACGACATCCATACCCCGGGCGACGCTCCCGACGTGCTGGTGGCGATGAACCCGGCGGCGCTCAAGAAGGAGCTCGAGGACCTGAAGCCGAACGGCGTCATCATCGCCAACACCGACGAGTTCAACGCCAGGAACCTCGCCCGCGCCGGCTACGCCCAGAACCCGCTCGAGGACGGCAGCCTCGCCAAGTACCGCGTCTTCAAGGTGGACCTGGGGACGATGACCCGCCGGACTCTGGAGGGGAGCGGGCTCGACAACAAGTCGCAGGAGCGCTGCAAGAACTTCTTCGCCCTGGGGATGGTGTACTGGCTGTTCAGCCGGCCGCTGGAGCCGACGGTCAACTGGCTCAACCGCAACTTCGCCAAGAAGCCCCAGCTCGCCGACGCCAACATCAAGGTGATGAAGGCGGGCTGGAACTTCTGCGACATCACCGGCCTCTTCCAAGTGCGCTACGAGGTCCACCCGGCGGAGATGGAGCCCGGCGTCTACCGCAACATCCACGGCAACTCCGCCCTCGCCATGGGCCTGATCGCCGCCAGCCGGCGCAGCGGCCTGCCGCTCTTCCTGGGGGCCTACCCGATCACCCCCGCCTCCGACGTCCTCCACGAGCTCGCCGGCTACAAGAACTTCGGGGTCGTCACCTTCCAGGCCGAGGACGAGATCGCCGCCATGTGCGGCGTCATCGGCGCGGCCTTCGGCGGCGCCTTGGCCGTCACCACCACGAGCGGCCCCGGCATCGCCCTCAAATCCGAGGCGATGAACCTGGCGATCATGGTCGAGCTGCCGATGGTGATCTGCGACATCCAGCGCGGCGGTCCGTCGACCGGCCTGCCCACCAAGACCGAGCAGTCGGACCTCCTGCAGGTGATGTTCGGCAGGAACGGCGACTCGCCGCTGCCGGTCGTCGCCGCCGCCTCGCCCAAGGACTGCTTCGACGCCGCCCTGGAGGCCTGCCGCATCGCCTTGAAGCACATGGTGCCCGTCGTCCTCCTCTCCGACGGCTACATCGCCAACGGCTCCGAGCCCTGGAAGCTCCCCGAGGTCGCCAATCTTCCCGATCTCCGCCGCGAGTTCCGTTCCGACCCCGAGGGATTCCACCCCTACCTGCGCGATCCCGAGACCCTGGCGCGCCCGTGGGCGATCCCCGGCACCCCCGGCCTCGAGCACCGCATCGGCGGCCTGGAGAAGGAAGACATCACCGGCAACGTCTCCTACGACGCCCACAACCACGAGCACATGGTGCGCCTGCGGGCGGACAAGGTGGAGCGCATCGCCCAGGACATCCCCGAGCTCGTCGTCCACGGCGACCCGCAGGGCAGCGTCCTGGTGCTCGGCTGGGGCTCGACCGCCGGCGCCATCACCGGCGCCGTCAACCACGCGCGGCGGCAAGGCCTCTCCGTCAGCCGCGCCCACCTGCGCCACCTGAACCCCTTCCCCCGCAACCTGGGCGACGTGCTGGCGCGCTTCGACCGCGTGCTGGTGCCGGAGATGAACCTCGGCCAGCTCGCGCTCCTCCTGCGCGCCCGCTATCTCAAGGACATCATCACCTTCAGCAAGGTGGAGGGCCGTCCCTTCACCCGCCAACAGATCTTCGAGAGGATCTGCCAGATCCTGGAGTCCCAGAATGTCAACTGAAGCGCCCACCCTGACCAAGAAAGACTTCCAGACCGACCAGGAGGTCCGCTGGTGCCCCGGCTGCGGGGACTACGCCATCCTGTCGGCCGTGCAGCAGGTTTTCCCCGAGCTGGGGATCCCGCGCGAGCAGTTCGTGGTGGTCTCCGGCATCGGCTGCTCCAGCCGTTTCCCGTACTACATGAACACCTTCGGGTTTCACTCCATCCACGGCCGCGCGCCGGCGGTGGCCACGGGTCTGAAGATCGCCCGCCCCGACCTCGAGGTGTGGATCGCGACCGGCGACGGCGACGCCATGTCGATCGGCGGCAACCATCTGATCCATGTTCTGCGGCGCAACGTCGGGGTGAAGATCCTGATGTTCAACAACCGCATCTACGGCTTGACCAAGGGCCAGTACTCGCCGACCTCCGAGCTCGGCAAGAAGACCAAGTCCACCCCTACCGGCTCCGTCGACTACCCGTTCAATCCGCTCGCTTTGGCCATCGGCGCCGGCGCCACCTTCATCGCCAGGAGCGTCGACATCTACCAGCAGCACTTGAAGGAGACGCTGCGCCGTGCCGCCCGGCACAAGGGCACCGCCTTCATCGAGATCTATCAGAACTGCAACATCTTCAACGACAAGGCGTTCGCCTATATGACGGAGAAGGAGCACCGCGACGACGGGACGCTCTACCTGGAGCACGGCAAGCCCATGGTCTTCGGCAAGAGCCACGACAAGGGCATCCGCATGAAGGGCACCGAGATGGAGGTGATCGAGCTGGGGAGCGGCCTCTCCGCCGACGACTGCCTGATCTGGGACGAGACTCTCGACAACCCGGCGACCGCCTTCCTCGTCTCCCAGCTCCTGCCGCCGCGCTTCCCGACCCCCATCGGCGTCATCCGCAGCGTCGACGCCGAGCCGTACGAGAGCCTCGTCAGCCATCAGATCGAAGCCGAGATCGAGCGCAAG
The DNA here is from genome assembly GCA_035603315.1 of Thermoanaerobaculia bacterium. GTDB lineage: Bacteria > Acidobacteriota > Thermoanaerobaculia > Multivoradales > UBA5704 > DATNKQ01. The sequence goes on along the minus strand of DATNKQ010000322.1, from coordinate 8,519 downwards.
GGCGCCGGCAAGCTCGACGAACTGATCCGTTCCGGCGACATCTGGACCGTGCACGAGAACCACACGGTCACCAACTAGGCGCCGGCGATTGGACAAGAGATTTCAGGGGCTGAGCGGGAGTCTGTTCGTGCTCGCCGTCCTCGCTGGGCCGGCGTGGGCGGAGAATGCCGCCGTGCCGGTCCCGCCGCCCACCGGCCTCTGTGCCCGGGCCGGGGCGGTGGTAACTCTACCGAGCGTCTCCCACGCCGGCGGCAAGCTGCAGGCGTCGGGCACCTGGCAGGCGAGCGGCGGCGCCAAGGGCCTCCTGCTCGAGGTCCGCATCGACGCCGACCGCGACCAGGCCGAGTCGTGGAGCGGCGCCGCCGGCAAATGGGACGTCGCGATGGACTACAAGGAGTGCGGCTCCCACCTCCTGGAGGTATACGTTTATCCCACCGTCGTCGAGGGTGGGCGCGAGGTCCACTGTCTGGCCGGCGGCAGCTCGGCGAGAGCCAACTTCACGGTCAACTGCACCCCCAGGGCGGAGCTCCAGTGCGACGGCTGGAAGTGCGCGGACGGCAGGTGCACCGGCACCTGCATCGGCAAGGGGATGAACGGGCGCTGGGGCTACGCCCCCTTCTTCGGCGTGATCGGCGCCAACGGCGCAGCCGGAGTCAGCGGCGCCGACTGGAAGTACCTGGACGCCTCCCCCGGTCCATGGACGCAGGAGATCACCTGCGCGCCCGGCGACCGCGTCGCCTTCAAGGTCCGCGACCGCCTGGGGGCCGGCGCCTTCTCGCCGGTCGTCGAGCAGCCCTGCGGCAAGCCCTAACGATAGCCTCGCGGGGACGTCAGGTCGCGCCCGTCCGCCGCACCAGGTAGGTCTCTTCTCCCACCACCTCCGGATCGAGCGCGAACTCGTAGAGCTCGAGGCCGCCGAAGAGGGCCCGGACCCGCGGGTAGCCGGCCGCCTGCATGTGGCGGGCGCCCTCGATGGCGAAGGCGCCGTCGTCGTCGAACAGCACCACGTCGCGATCGGCCGGCGGCGCCCACTCGGGACCGGGGTAGGGGAGCGCGCCGGCGAGGGTGAGAGCGCCGGCCTGCGGGCGGACGTCGACGAGGAGCGGCGGCCTCGACTCGCGAAGCAGCCGGAAAACGGCGAACGGCGAGACCTCGAGCTGCGGATCGAACTGCACGATGGGAGTCGACTCGTCGTCGAGGTAGCGGGTGGGCATCGCGTCTACAAGAGCCGCGAGGCGTGATCGGCCCAGACGAGGCCGGACATGACCTTGGGGAGGAAGCGGGTCGACTTCGGCGGCAGCATGTCGCCCTGGGCGATGGCGGCGGCGAAGGCGGCGGGCTGCATGGGCGGCAGCCAGAAGCCGGTGCCCGCTTCGCCGGCGGCGACCATCCCCCAGAGGACTTCGGGGTCGGAGCGGTAGAGCGCCGTGCCGTCCGTCGCTGCCGCCGGGCCGAGGCCCAGGGCAGGGAAGATGGCTTCGTGGAGGAGGAGGACGGTGAGGTCGCGGGCTCCCGGCGGCAGCGTGGCGGGCGCCGACGCGGGCTCGAGCCGCCAGATCTCCGGGCGCTCGCCGGCGACCCAGATGCCGAGAGCGGGCTGGGGCGCCGCGGCCACCGCCGTCGCCAGGGCGGCGCCGCCGCTGCCCTCCCAGGGGCTTCGCGCCGCCGCCAGGTTGGCGATGCGGCCGAGGTCGACGCGCTCCTTGAGGGCACGGTGGATGGGGTCGATAGTGAGCGCCGGAGAGGCGAGGCTGGTCACCACCGCGAGCTTGGCCGCGGCGGCCGTGCCGGGCGCCGCGCCGGTCTCGCCGGCGAAGCGCTGCGCCACCTTGTAGCGATGGTGGCCGTCGGCGATCGCCGACGGATGGCCGTCCAGGAGACGCTTGTAGTCGGCAATGTGCGCGGGGTCTTCCACCCGATAGAGCCGGTGGTGGTTGCCGTCGGCGTCCCGGTGGTCGGCCAGCGCTTTGGCGCCGGCCAGGTCCTCGCCGAGCAGGGCGTCGAGCCGGCCGCCGTCCTCCGAGAGCAGGAGGATCGGCTCGAGATCGACGCGGGTGGCGCGGAGGAGGGCGAGGCGGTCCGCCAGCGGCTTGTCCAGCGTCTGCTCGTGGGGGCGGATGATCCGCGGATCGTCGAGCCCGACGAGGCCGCAGACGCCGAGCCGCCGGCCGCCGCCCGCGAGCTCGATGACGTAGGGGTAGAGGGCCGGCCGCGGGTCGCGCGCGGTCACCCCGGAGGCGAGCCAGCGGGAGTGGACCGCGGCGGCATGGCGGTACATGTCGAGGCCGTCCGCCGGCACCGGCCGCGTCAGGTGCACGAACTGGTGGGGAGAGGCGGCCTGGAAGCGGGCGCGCGCCGCGTCGTCGATTTGGTCGTAGGGCGGCGCGGCGAGCTCTCCCGCCTCCGCCGGCGGACCTGTGTAGCGCAACCCCTCGAAAGCGAACAGATGCATCGTCAGGCCCCTCCCGGGTCGAGAACCGGCCCATTGTACCGTCCGCAGACTCGTCGCCGGGAAGTTGCGGCGACGGCGCCCCGTTCTGATAAGAAGTGACCGCCATGGACTGCAGCCACGTAAGCGCCGCCGCCGCGGCTCCGCCCGCGGCAGGGCTGCCCGTCGAGTACACCTGCCCGATGCACCCGCAGATCGTCCGCGATCGCCCCGGGAGCTGCCCTCTCTGCGGCATGGCGCTCGAGCCGCGGACGATCTCGGCGGGCGCCCCCGAGGAGAACCCCGAGCTGCGGGACATGACCCGCCGCTTCGTGGTCTCGGCGGCCCTGGCCCTGCCGCTCCTCCTCTTCGGCACGTCCGAGATGGTGGGGGTCAAGGTGCCGGCCGCCGTCCCCCCCGCCGCCTGGAACTGGCTCCAGCTCCTGCTCGCCACTCCGGCGGTGCTGTGGGGCGGCTGGCCGTTCTTCACCCGCGCCTGGGCGTCGGTCGTCCACAAGAGCCCCAACATGTTCACCCTGATCGCCCTGGGCACCGGCGCCTCCTACCTCTTCAGCCTCGCCGCCACCGTCGCCCCCGGGCTCTTCCCCCCCTCGTTCCGCGGCGCCGACGGCCGGCTGCCGGTCTACTTCGAGGCGGCGGCGGTGATCACCGCCCTCGTCCTCCTGGGCCAGGTGATCGAGCTGGCGGCGCGCAGCCGCACCTCCGGCGCCCTGCGGGCGCTCCTCGACCTTGCCCCCCGGACCGCCCGGCGAGTGGATAGCCAGGGCAACGAGCGCGACGTGCCGTTGGCCGAGGTGCAGGTGGGAGATCGCCTGCGGGTGCGGCCGGGGGAGAAGGTGCCGGTCGACGGCGTCGTCCTCTCCGGGCGGAGCGCCGTCGACGAGTCGATGCTGACCGGCGAGTCGATCCCGGTGGAAAAGGGGGAAGGGGACGCCGTCACCGGCGGCACCGTCAACGGCACCGGCAGCTTCCTAATGGAGGCCCGGCGGGTCGGCAGCGCGACCCTCCTCGCCCAGATCGTGCGCCAGGTGGGGGAGGCGCAACGCAGCCGGGCGCCCATCCAGCGCCTGGCCGACCGCGTGTCGGCCTGGTTCGTGCCGGCGGTGGTGGCGGTCGCCGTGGCGACTTTCGCCGTCTGGTGGTTGTTGGGCCCCCAGCCGCGCCTCGCCTTCGCCCTGGTCAACGCCGTCGCCGTGCTCATCATCGCCTGCCCCTGCGCCTTGGGCCTCGCCACCCCGATGTCGATCATGGTGGCCACCGGCCGCGGCGCCCAGGCGGGGGTGTTGGTGCGCAACGCGGAGGCCCTCGAGGCCTTCGACAAGGTCGACACCCTGGTGCTCGACAAGACCGGCACCCTGACGGCGGGGAAGCCGCGGCTGTCGGCGGTGGTCGCCGATCCCGCGGCCGCGGCCGGCTTGGGCGAGGACGAGCTGTTGCGCTTGGCGGCCAGCCTCGAGCGGGGGAGCGAGCACCCGCTGGCGGCGGCGATCGTCGGCGCCGCGGAAGCGCGCCAGCTCCGGCTCTCCGCTCCCACCGGCTTCGATTCGCTGCCCGGCCGTGGGGTGGTCGGCACGCTCGACGGCCGCCGGGTGGCGCTCGGCAACGCCGCCCTCTTGACGCAGCTCGGGATCGCCGCGGCGGGTTGGTCGGCGCGCGCCGACGCCCTCTCCCGCGACGGGCAGACGGTGATGTACGTGGCGGTGGACGGCGTCGCGGCCGGCCTCCTGGCGGTCGCCGATCCGGTGCGCGAATCGACCCCCGAGGCCCTCCGCGAGCTCCAGAAGGACGGGCTTCGCATCCTCGTCGTCACCGGCGACAACCGGGAGACCGCCCTCGCGGTGGCCGGCCGGCTGGGGCTGTCGGAGGTCTTCGCCGGAGTCCTGCCGGGAGAGAAGGCGGAGATCGTCCGCCGCCTGCAGGCCGAAGGACGGAAGGTGGCGATGGCCGGCGACGGGGTCAACGACGCGCCGGCGCTCGCCCAGGCCGACGTCGGGATCGCCATGGGCTCGGGGACGGACGTGGCGATCGAGAGCGCCGGCATCACCCTCGTCCACGGCGATCTGCGCGCCCTCGTCCGCGCCCGCCGGCTCTCCCGCGCCACCCTGCGCAACATCCGCCAGAACCTTCTCTTCGCCTTTATCTACAACGGCCTCGGCGTCCCCTTGGCCGCCGGCCTTCTCTACCCCTTCTTCGGCCTCCTCCTCTCGCCGATGATCGCCAGCGCCGCCATGAGCGCGAGCTCGGTGTCGGTCATCGGCAACGCCCTCCGGCTGCGGCGGGTGAAGCTGTAGAATCGAGCCGATGAGCGCGGGGCACGGCCACCACCATCACCACGGCGTGCAGTCCGGCGAAAACCTGCGCCGGCTTTGGCTGGTCCTCGGGTTGTCGGCGGCCTACATGCTGGCCGAGGTGATCGGCGGCCTCGTCAGCAACTCGCTCGCTCTCCTCGCCGATGCCGGCCACATGCTCTCCGACGTGGGCGCCATCTCGCTCTCGCTCTTCGCCATCTGGATCGCCAGGAAGCCTGCCGACTCCCGGCGCACCTACGGCTACCACCGCACCGAGATCCTGGCGGCCCTCGCCAACGGCGGCACTCTCATCGCGGTGTCGATCTACATCTTCGTCGAGGCCTGGCGCCGCCTTCACCAGCCGCCTTTGGTGCACGGGCCGCTGATGATGGCGATCGCCCTGGGCGGACTGGCGGTGAACCTCGGCGCGCTGGGCATCCTCCACGGCGGCCGGGGCGAGAGCCTCAACATGCGCGGCGTCTGGCTGCATACCCTGACCGACGCCTTGGGCAGCCTCCAGGCGGTCATCGCCGGCGCCGTCATCTGGGCCTTCGGCTGGCGTCTTGCCGACCCCATCGCCTCGGCGGCCATCGGCGTCCTCGTCGTCTACTCCTCCTGGGCGCTGGTGCGCGAGACGCTCTCCGTCCTCATGGAGTCGGCGCCGGGCCACATCGACGTCGACGAGGTGCGGCAGGCGATCCTCGGGGTCCACGAGGTGCGCGGCGTGCACGACCTCCACGTCTGGACTATCACCAGCGGCCGCGAGTCGCTCTCCGCCCACGTCGTCGCCGCGGCCGGCGCCGGCGCCCGCAGCCCCCGCGAGCTGCTCTCCGACATCCGCCACGCCCTCCACGACCGCTTCGGCATCCACCACGTGACCATCCAGGTGGAGGCCGAGGGAGCGCCCGACCCCTGCGAGGGCTGCGACTCGCCGCGCTGAACCCCGGCTCCCCATGGAGATCCGCACGGTCGAGTCCTTCCTCCCCTATTTCGAGGGCATCCGCGCGCGCACGAATAGGGTGATGGCCGTCATCCCGCCGGAGCGCTTCGATTGGACCCACCGGCCTGGCGCCTTCACCTTCGCCGACTTGATCCGCCACCTGGGCGCGACGGAGCGCTACATGTTCGCCGAGAACGCGCAGGGCCTGCCCAGCCGCTATCCCGGCCACGGCCGCGAGCTGGCGGATGGCCCGGAGGCGGTGCTCGGCTTCCTCGCCCGTTTGCACGCCGAGAGTATCGAGATCCTCGGCCGCCTGACCCCCGCGGACCTCGCCGCCCCCTGCATCACCCCGGCCGGCACCCCCATCGCCACCTGGAAGTGGCTGCGCGCCATGGTCGAGCACGAGGTCCACCACCGCGGCCAGATCTACCTCATGCTGGGGATGCTCGGAATCCCCACCCCGCCGATCTACGGCCTCACCTCCGAGGAGGTGAAGGCGCGCAGCCAACCGTTGTAGGGCGAAGGCGCGGCCCGACGCCGGAGGGTACAGCCGGGAAGTCTGCGGGGCGTAGAGCCTAATCTTTTAACGGCTCGGATTCGACCGAGAGCAGGATCGAGACCAGGCCGGTGGGCGCCGTTCGCGCCAGGTCGGGCAGGCTGAGGTCCGCCTTCCAGGTATCCGGCGCCAGGCCGAGGAGATAAACCCCGCGGCGCAGGCGCGGGCGTCCGGTGTCCTGGTCGAGGGTGAAGCGGGTCGACAGCGCCAGCTTCTGCCCGCCCTTCGCGGGCGTCACCGTGGTGTCGATCTGCGGCATGACCTGCCAGTCGAGAGGGAAGACGAAGCTCAAGGGCGGGCTGGGCTCCCAGCCCGGCCGGCGGCGGAAGCTCCAGGCGAAGAAACGGGCGGGCTTCGGGAAGACCGGGTCGGGCGCGGGGAAGACGACGTCGAGATCGACCGCGAGGGGCAGCTTGCTCCGGCGCGCCTCGGCGAGGGCGTCGGGCGGGTAGAGACCGTGGATCTTGAGCCGCAGCGCCCGGCCGACCAGCGAGGTGTCGCCGCTCGGCAGGCTGTCGGCGGGAACGACGTTGAAGACCGGTCCCTTCGCGGCGGCATCGCTCGGCCGGGGGCTGCGGATCCGCCGCGGCAGGTACCTGAGGTTGGGAATCTCCTCGCTCCCTAGGACGTAGCCGAGGGACATCGGCCTCGCCGCCGCGACGGCGGTGGACTCCTCCGCCAGGGTGGCGGCCGCCGCCGGCGCCGCGGCGCCGAAGCCGCCCAGCCAGAGGCCGGCGATCCCCAGCGATCCGTAGACCAGGAAACCGCGGCGGTCGAGCGCCAGCGCGCCGGCACCGTCCTGCTTGGGGTCGATCATGCCACCTGCTCCTTTTCGGGTTGCGAGCTGGGTGGATGGTACCACGACGTGAGCATAACCGCACGCATCGCGCGATCTCGCCAACGCCTGTGTATATTCGATGACGCACAATCCCTGGCGCACCAGGCTGGCTTCTTCACAGTTGACAAGCTGATTCGAGGAGATGTATAAGCCGCGTCGAGGAAGGCAACTCACAACCGATCTCCTCGACACGAAAGGAAGGGTCGCATGAAGAGAGTGCTGCTAGCGCTTTTCTTGGCGTCGTTCGCGGCGGGGCTGCTGGCCCAGGGTCCGGCAGACAGCACGGGCTCCAATCGCCATCACTTCTTGGCGCGTGACGTCAACCGGGTGAGCGAGCGGATCATCTTCGGTGGTTCAAATTTGGTCTATCACAGCGGCGGACGGGTGATCCCTTCGGCCAAGGTGGTCGACATCTTCTGGGGACCGAGCTTCGCGAACCCGGCCTCTCCCGACTACCAGTACGCCCAGACCCTGATCGCCTTCCGCAACCAGTTCGGCACCACCGGGGAATTCAACGTCATCACGCAGTATTACCAGATCCTGAGCGGCGTCCAGACCTTCATCGCGCTGTCGAACCTCGGCTCGGGAACGGGCGACTGGTTCGACACCTCGACGCCGCCGACCGCCGTCACCGATGCCAACGTTCAGGCCGAGGTGCAGCGGTACCTGTCGACCCATACGGTCGACTACAACACGGTTTACGAGGTCTTCATCCCCAGCACCTCGTACTCCTCGGACGGCGGCAGCACCTCGTGCGGCGGCCCCAGCCTTGCCTACTGCGCCTACCACGGCTTCTACGGCAGCGGCGCCACGGCAGTGAAGTACTCGATCGAGCCCTATCCGAGCTGCAGCGGCTGCCAGGTATCGGGCTGGACGGCGGTGCAGAACCAGGAGCACTTCGTCTCCCACGAGACCCGCGAGGCAGTGACGGACCAGCAGCTGAACGCCTGGTACGACCGTTCCGGCAACGAGGCCGACGACAAGTGCGCCTGGTCGCCGACTCCGTTCATCGACGGCGGCTACGCCTACCAGTACGAGTGGTCGAACGCCAGCCGCGCCTGCGTCAAGACGAGATAGAACGAGAAAAAGAAGGACGTGAAAGAGAGCCCTGGCTTATACCCGCCGGGGCTCTTTTTTCGCTCGGCCGGCACGCCTGTTCCCTCCCGTTTGCTGTTGTTGACAGCTCATTCGCGGTGGTGTATGAAGCTGCACACAACGGTCGCTACACAAACGTTCACCTGAACACGAAAGGATGGGTCGCATGAAGAAAGTGCTGGTTGCGCTCTTCGTTGTCGCCTTCGCCGCGGTGGGACTCCTGGCGCAGGAGTCTTCTGATGGGTCCAATCGCCATCACTTCTTGGCGCGCGGGGCCAATCAACTTGCATTCCGTGCCACGAATTTGACCTATCACAGCGGCGGACGGGTGATCCCTTCGGCCAAGGTGGTGG
>DATNKQ010000303.1:0-4527 GCA_035603315.1 Thermoanaerobaculia bacterium | reverse complement strand
GGCCGGCGGCGACGGCGAGCGGGTTGCCGGAGAGCGTGCCCGCCTGGTAGACCGGCCCCGCTGGCGCCATCTGCACCATCAGGTCGCGACGGCCGCCGTAGGCGCCGGTGGGGAGCCCGCCGCCGATCACCTTGCCCAAGGTGGTCAGGTCGGGGGTGATCCCGAAGAGGCCCTGCGCCCCTTCCCAGCCGACGCGGAAGCCGGTCATCACCTCGTCGAAGATGAGGAGGGCGCCGTGCTCGTCGCAGAGCCGCCGCAGGCCGGCCAGGAACCCCGGCACGGGAGGCACCAGGTTCATGTTGCCGGCGATAGGCTCGACGATGACTGCCGCGATCCCCTCTCCCGTCCCCGAAGACGCGGCGAAGAGGCGCTCAACCGCGGCGAGGTCGTTGTAGGGGGCGAGGAGGGTATCGGCGGTGACCGCCTCCGGCACCCCGGGGGAAGAGGGGACGCCGATCGTCGCCGCGCCGGAGCCGGCGGCGACGAGGAAGGGGTCGGCGTGGCCGTGGTAGCAGCCCTCGAACTTGACGAAGCGGCGCCGGCCGGTGGCGGCGCGGGCGAGGCGGAGGGCCGACATCGTCGCCTCGGTCCCCGAGTTGACGAGGCGCACCATCTCAACCGACGGGAGGGCGGAGCAGATCTGCTCCGCGAGCTCGACCTCGGCAAGGGTGGGGGCGCCGAAGGCGGTGCCGCGGCGGAGCGCCTGCTCGACGGCGGAGACGATCGCTGGGTGGCGGTGGCCGAGGATGTGCGGGCCGTAGCCGCCGATGTAGTCGACGTAGCGGCGGCCGTCCTCCCCTTCCAGCCAGGCGCCGTGGGCCGAGCGCACGAAGACCGGCTCGCCGCCCACGCCGCGGAACGCCCGCACCGGCGAGTTGACGCCGCCGGGAATGACCCGTAGGGCGCGCTCGAGGAGGCTCACTCCGTCCAGCCCTTGGCCAGCAGGCGGGCGGCGTCGACGGCGGAGTAGGTGCAGATGAGGTCGGCGCCGGCGCGGCGGATGGCGATCAGAGTCTCCATCATCACGCGGTCGTGATCGATCCACCCGCGCTCCGCGGCGGCCTTGAGCATCGCGTACTCGCCGCTCACCTGGTAGGCGGCGAGCGGCAGGTCGTAGCGGCGCCGCAGCGAAGCGAGAATATCCAGATAGGGGAGGGCCGGCTTCACCATCAGCATGTCGGCTCCCTCCTGGACGTCGAGCTCGGCCTCGCGCATCGCCTCGCGGCCGTTGGCGGGGTCCATCTGGTAGCCGCGGCGATCGCCGAAGGCCGGCGCCGACTCGGCGGCCTCGCGGAAGGGGCCGTAGAAGCCGCTGGCGAGCTTGACGGCGTAGGAGAGGATCGGGGTGTCGGCGAGGCCCGCCCCGTCCAAAGCGGCGCGGATCGCCCCCACCCGGCCGTCCATCATGTCCGAGGGGGCGATGACGTCGGCCCCCGCCTGGGCGAGCGAGACCGACTGCTTCGCCAGGTTGACGAGCGTGGCGTCGTTGTCGACCGTCTCGCCCTTCAGCACCCCGCAGTGGCCGTGGTCGGTGTACTCACAGAAGCAGACGTCGGCGATGAGGACGAGGTCCGGAAGGGCCGCCTTCAGCGCCCGGCAGGCGCGCTGGACGATGCCGTCGTCCGACCACGACGAGCTGCCGATCGCGTCCTTCTGCTCCGGCAGGCCGAAGAGGAGGACCGCCAGGATGCCCTCGCCGTGCGCCTCCCGGCAGGTCTCGACCAGGCGGTCGACCGACTGCTGGAAGACCCCCGGCATCGAGCCCACGGGGATCGCCACCCCCTGGCCGGGACGGACGAAAAGGGGGAGCACGAAATGGTCGGCGGCGAGCCGCGTCTCCCGCACCAGCCGGCGCAGGGCCGGCGTCCTGCGGAAGCGGCGCAGCCGGGTCTCGGGGAAGGCCATGCCCGAGGTTTTACCACAGGTGCGGGCCGGGACCGGCGGCGAGAGTCCAGTCCGAATGGGGTGTGCGTGCAACATCCCCGGCCGATGTGGTATGCTATGGCTAGCTCATCTACCACGTGTAGAAGGAGTAACGATGCCGTCACCCTTGTGACGGCATCAGCTTTTTTCGGGCTGCTTCGTACTCCTGCCGGAGCTTTCGCTTGCGGTGGGACTCCACGACCGGATAAGCGGTCCAAAGCAGGACATGTTGCTTGCGCGCTGCCAAGATTACCAGGTACTCGGCCGCCTCCACCCAAAGACAGAAGCGGCGTTCGCCGTGGCGCCGATTCTCCCAGACGCACACCTCCTGACGATCCGACTGAGCGATGATCGCCCTGGGCCAGGCGATCCTCTCGCACCGGCGAAAGTCAGGCAGACGTTGCGCCTCTTGAGAGCCTTCCGAGATCAGATGCCAGAAGGTCGCCTCCCTGCCCTCGATGATGGGGTGTCGCTTCAGCCCCACCGGCAGATTGCCGAATCGGGGCGGGCTGGAGATGAAGTCGCGGCGGAAGACTGCGTACAGCGAACGCAGGTAGTGGTCCCAGGATCCACCGAATTCCGAGAGGCACAGCAGATCTGGCAGCCAGCCGGGCGTCACGGGTTCAGCGAGTTCTCGGCGCTGCGCCAGTGGAACAGGTTCACCTTCTTTTCGCGGAAGAGAGTGCTTTGCTGGAGAGTGTAGTGCGATCGTGCGCGCATCTGCTCCACTAGAAATCGCTTTGCATCGCTATGGATCGGCCCTCTGTTGGCTGCCGAGGTCGCTCCCACCAGAAGATCCGCCAGCTGCAGGAGCTCCACTTCGTGCGATCGAACGGTCTGAACTCGCTCGATGATGTCGCGAGAGAAATCGAAGATGTTGCTGGCCAGGACTTCATGGAGCTTCCTGACCTTTGCTGCGCTCCGGGTATCCTTGATATCCAGATAGATCCGAAAGCAGTCTCCAGGCTGCAAGATCAGCTTCAGCATGTCGAAATACATCTTGTAATACCAGTCGTCATGAGTCTGCTCGAAGTCCGAATGTCGCAGGCGCGTCTTATCGGCGACCAGGCCGCGGAAGGAAAGTTGATCGCTATCGAAGAAATAGTCCAGAACGTCTCGATAGAGCTGAAGCTTGCCCGGAGAGACTTTGGTCCATTTGATCTCGAACTTCCTGTTCACCCCATGATTGGCCTTGAGCTGCCTCATGCGGCTGGACGCTTGCGGTGCGTAATTCATGGCGCACCACACAGCCCCTAGCACCATGACCGACTGTCCATCCCGTTCGAGGTGACAGCTCTCGTCGCAATAAATGTTGAAGATCTCTGGCACGGTCGGCCCCTACGCTCCATTCGAGGTATGCAGCAGGATCACCCGCCGTGGGACATCCCTAGGGTGGATCATGAGACGACCTTTTACCACACCGACAGCGGCGAGCGTCCGGATACACTACGCCGATGGCCCTGAGCTCCCGCCTCGCTTCGCTCGCCCAACGCGAGCTCCTGATGGTCACCGGCAAGGGCGGGGTGGGGAAGACTGCCGTCTCCGCGGTGTTGGGGTTGGCGCTTTCGCGGGCCGGGCGGCGGGTGCTGGTGGTGGAGGTCGATCCGCGGGAGAACCTCCATCAGATGCTGGGGGTGCCGCCCTCCGGCGGCGCCGTGGTGCCGGCGGGGCCGCGGCTCTGGGTGCAGAACCTGAAGCCCGCGGAGGTGCTGGACGAGGTCGTCCGCGAGCAGGTGCGGATCGAGCTCATCGTGCGGCGGGTGCTGGCGAGCGACGTCTACAAGCATTTCGCCGCCGCCGCGCCGGGCCTCAAGGAGCTGGCGATCCTCGGCCACGCCCTCCGCCTCCTGCGCGGGAGAGAGCGGGGCGCGCCGGCGCTCGACCTGGTGATCCTCGACGCCCCGGCGACCGGCCATGGGGTGTCGCTCCTGGCCGCCCCGCAGCTGGTCTCGGAGGTCATCCGCTCGGGTCCCTTCGGGCGCCTGGCGGGCGAGCTGGCGGCGTGGCTCGCCGATCCCGGCCGCTGCGGCATCGCGGTGGTGACCCAGGCGGAGGAGATGCCGGTCGAGGAGGCGCTGGAGCTCCGCGCCGCCCTCCGCGAGCGCCTGGACCGCTCACCGGAGCTCTTGGTGATCAACGGCCTCTATCCTCCCTTTCCTGCCGTCGCAGATGCAGCGATGCTGCCGCCCGCGGACGACGCCCTCACCTCGCTCTGGCGCCGCCGGCGCGCCCTCAACGACCGCGAGCTGGCCCGGCTGCGGGCGCGCTGGGAGGGGCCGGCGATCGAGCTGCCGCAGCTCCCCATCGACCGCGGCCCGGCGCTGGTCGCAGCCCTGGCGGATCGGCTGGAGGCGAGGCCAAATTGAGCCCCGACCTGATCTCGGACGACCATCCGCTGACCATCGTCGTCGGCTCCGGCGGGGTGGGGAAGACCACCCTCGCCGCCGCCGTCGGCGTCCTCTCCGCCCGCTCCGGGCGCGACACGCTGGTGATGACGTTCGACCCGTCGCTGCGCCTCAAAGACGCCCTCGGCGTGGGGGAGGAGGCCCGCGAGCGCGAGGTGCCGGTTGCCTTGGAAGGCGCTCTCGGCGCGATCGGAGGGAT
>DATNKQ010000298.1:0-14505 GCA_035603315.1 Thermoanaerobaculia bacterium | reverse complement strand
CTCCCTCCTCTCGCCTCAATGCTCGATTGCGGCTCCATGCTATTCGCGAGTCCCCCCGCTGGGCGCGACCGCGGACGGGGCGGCGCGCTTGAGGCGCAGCGCCGGGTCTCCCAGCAGGTTGTAGATCTCGATCATCGAGGTGGTACCGCCCCGGCTCTGGTAGTCCTGTAGCGCCTGGAGCACGAGATCGCCCAGGGGCGCCGCGCCCGGCTCCGCGATCAGCCGGAAGAGGCGCTCGCCCAGGAGGCCGGCCTCCGCGTTGACGGACAGCCCCGAAGGTCCCCATACCGCGGCGGCGCCGCCGCCGGCATGGTTGACGAGCGTCTCGCCGAGCGAGGGCACTCCCGGAACGGCGAACCGGTTCACCTCGCAGGTGAGGGCCGTGAGGACGGGCAGACGGCTCCCGTTGGCCATCGGCGCGACGTCGGCGTTGGTCAACAGGCCGCCGGAGGACAGGCGATCGAGGCCGCCATGGCCGACGTAGTTGACCAGCGAGGCGCCGCTGTCGAGGTCGTGCAGGAGCTGGCTGCGGGCATCCGCCAGGGCCGTCGTCGAGAGGTCGATGCGGGCTACCGCGTAGGCGCCGGGGAGGAGGCCGGAGATGCGGTCGCCGGCGGCGGCGAAGTTCGCTCCCTGGTCGGTCGCGTCGGAGAGCGCCAGGGCGTTGCGCGGCCAGTCGGTGGCGGCGTCGCCTTCGTAGGCCAGGATCTTGTCGACGTAGGCGTTCAGGTCCGCCGCGGTCAGGGCCGGGATGCGGCCGATCGCCATCTCGGGCAGGGCGTCGTTGCCGGTCAGGTCGGCCAGCCGGTTGTCGGAGGGGAAGAGGCCGCCGTCGTTGCTGACCATCAGCGGCGGCACCAGGCTGTCGCCGAAGCCCAGCTTGTTGCGGTAGTCGAGCGAGCCGGCGCCGGCGAGCACGACGTAGCGCGGCGCCGTCGCCCAGCCGCTCCTGGCGTAGGCCAGGAAATCGTGGATGGCGTGCGGGTTGGGCTGGCCGAAGTTGAACTCGTCCATGATCGCCTGGAGGTCGACGACCAGGGTCCGCAGGCCCTGGCTGGCCCGGTAGTCGGCCAGGCGCTGCGCCGCCGCCGCGAGGTCGGCGTTGGTGACGACGACGTAGTCGACGGCGTTGCCCGGCGATTTCAGGCCGGCGTTGCTCCACTGGCGGAGCGAGCTCGGGGTGAGGAGGCCGCTCGGCCCCACCGCCAGGTACGGCGTCTGCGGCGCCGCGGGCCGGAAGCTCAAGTCATAGCTCCCGGCGGCGGGGGTGACCGCGGCGCCCGTCACCCACCGCGGGTGGAGCGGATCGCTGATCTCGACGAGCCGGACGGCCGGTCCGGAGAGGCCGGTGACGGTGAGCATCGCGCTCCCCTCGCCACGGAAGGCGAGGGCATCCGAGGCGGCGCGGAAGAGCCGCGGATAGGAGACGTCGAAGGAGTTGACGTAGAAGACGCTGAAGGGCACTCCGGCGTCGAGCAGGCCGGTCACCTGCACCTGGTTTCCGCTCTCGTGGAGGAGCGCCGCGTCGAAGGTGAAGCTGGCGTCCTGGCCGGCGATCCCCTGCCAGTGGCTCTCACCCAGGGCAGTACCGTTCAAGCTGACCGCCGCGTGGTGCTCCTGGGCGACGCCCGAGGCGCTGGCGCCCTGGAGGTGGACCGTCAGCACGGCGGTCGCCGGGACGGCGGCGAGGCCGGGGGCGGCGAGCGTGAAGCTCTTCGTGCCGTAGGTCGGGTCGCCGGCCAGCAGGAAGTCCCAGAACCAGTAGTCCGACTCGGGATCGAGCGGGATGGCGGTGGCGGGGAAGACGTCCTGCTCGGCGTGGCCCGTCCCGGTGAAAGCGCCGCCTGCCGAGTCGGCCGCCGCGACGACCTGAGCGGCGGTCATGGAGACGCCGCCGCCGCCGCGCTCCAGACGGTAGACGTTGTCCTCACTGTAGAGGTTGTGATTGGCCTCGCCGTAGAAGTAGAGCACGGAGCTCTGCTTCGACTTGCCGCCCTCGGCGTACCAGGCGACCGGCTGTCCCTGGCGGCTGAGCGCCAGCTTGCCTTTGCCGATCCAGCTCTCGACGACGGCCTGCGACATGCCGAAGAGCGGCGCCAAGTCCGCGCTGCGGAGAGCGTAGAGGCCGGTCTGCCGGACGCCGATGCGGATCGCCGAGGCGCCGCCCGCCAAGGAGGCCGCCGGACCGCCCTTGTGGGGGGGCCGGGTGGGAGGCAGGGCGACGCGGTCGAAGCCGGTGGCGGCGAAGGTCTGCGTGTCGTGGCCGCCGGTCGGGCTCCAGTCCACGGTGACGCTCCACGGCCCGTGGATGCGCTGCCGCCCTCCGGACTCCACCTCGACCAGGGCGTAGCGCTGGGGCTCGCGCGCCGAGGCGCTGGCGTCGAAGAAGCGGTAGGTGCCGCCCTGCGGCGAGGCGAAGAGGGCCGGCAGCAGGTTCTGGTTGAGCTGCATCCAGCGGCCCGAGCTGAAATCGAGCCGGTAGACGTAGAAGCCCAGGCTGGCGGACTCGGAGGCCGTCTTCCACTCGACCGTCACCCCGCCGTTCTCGGCGTGGGCCGTCAGCGAGGAGATCAGCGCCTCGGTGATGAGGCCCTGCGTCGCCGCCAGCTCGCAGAGCGGCCCGAAAGTGTAGGTCGCCCGCGCCTGCGTGGTGTTGCCGGTGTGGTCGACGTAGGTCGCCCGCGTGCCGTTGCCGGAGGCCGGCGTGGCGACGACCGGGATGCGCTGGCCGGCGGACGTCGGATGCACGATGACGCGGAAGGCGAGGACGGCGGTGCCACCGGCCGCCAGGGTGCCGGGGTTCCAGGTGATGTTGCCGGTGCCGCCGACCGCCGGCTGCGCGGTGACGGTCCCCTGGCTCACCTGCGCGATGCCGTCGTACTTGTCGTTGGCGGCCGGGCCCGGGACGTTGGCGGTGACCAGGTTGGTGGCCGAGAAGGTGATCGCCTGGGCCGTCGGGTTGACCATGCGGACGGTGACCGTGAACACCGTGTCCGAGCCGACCACGGGCGGGTTGGGGCCGTTGTTGCCGCCCGATCCGGAGTAGCGCAGCTGCTGCTCGAGGTAGGGCTCGACGGGCGCCGTGCCGGCGTCGGTCGGCAGGTAGACGCGGAAGGAGTTGGCCGTCGGGTTGGCGGTCGGGGGGTTCGCCGCCGCGTTGAAGTTGGTGTAGTAGACGTTCGAGTAGTTGCCGTTCTCGACGTTGTTGGCGTCGATGTAGGAGGTGATCGAGGTGACCGCCTTCCAGACGCCGTAGTCGATGGCGTCGGAGTCGGTCGTCCAGCCGGTGACGTTGTTGCGGATCCAGACGTTGTTGGCCGACAGCGAGGTGCTGGCCAGGTTGTGCGTGAAAGCGGCGGTGCGGCTGGAGAGCGCGATCGAGCCGGTGTTGCCCTGGTTGCTGTCGTAGTCGAAGTCGTTCTCCGAGGCGGAGCAGCCGGAGGTGATGTAAGGGTAGACGTTGTAGCTGCGGGTGTTCGAGCCGGTCGCCGGCGGGTTGACGCCGAACTGGTTGTGGGAGTCGTAGTAGATGCTGATCTCGGTGCCGCCGGAGGTGGCGTCGCCGTCGTCGGCGCGGATGCCCAGGGCGTTGATGGCGTCGTCGCCGGTCGCCGCCGTCGTCGACTGGTCGACCCGCAGCTCCCAATGGCCGGCGGCGGTGTTCTGGGCCGTGCTGCTGTCGAGGAGACTCACCCAGGCGTTGTCGGCGCAGGCGGCGGAGACGGCGGCGGTGCAGGTCAAGGTAGCGGCGGTCGTGCCGTCGGGACGGATCAGCGTATAGATGGCGGTGGTGTTGAAGCCGTTGCGCTGGCGGTCGCGCTGGGCGGCCGCCTCCGCGTTGCCGCCGGCGCCGATGTCGGCATCGAACAGCTGCACCCGCAGACGGCCGAGCCCGGACGGCACCTCGATGAAGTAGTGGTAGGAGGTGTTGAGCCCGGGAGCCGTGCCCGAGGTGATGTAGTCGCCCTGCGAGGTGATCGCTCCCACGCCCTGCGGCATGTACAGCGACGCCGTGCCGGTCGAGGCGGCGTGGGCTGAAGGGGAGGCCGCGCCGAGGAGGAGAACCGTCGTGAGCAGGGCGGCGACGCCCGGAAGGCCGGCAGTCCGCGGGTAGGCGACGAGGCTTGCTGGTTTCATAAGGTTTCCTTACACCGCTCGTAACACCGCTCGTACTACGCCGAGCCCAATCCGCGCCCTAACTATCGATAGATACGGAGACTCTTCCACGGTCAGACTAGTGCAAAGAGGGGTCCGGAGTCAATCACAGGACATCGCAAAATATCTATATAAATATTAAATCGTTCTTCACACCCCGCGCGAGGTGAGGACGATCTTGACCGTGCGCACGAGGATGGAGAGGTCGAGCCAGAGCGACCAGTTGCCCATGTAGGCGAGCTCGTAGCGCAGCTTGTTCTGCGGACTCGAATGGTAGTCGCCGTTGACCTGTGCCAGGCCGGTCAGGCCAGGGGCGAGCGAGAAGCGCTCGGCGTAGCCCGGCACCTCGGCCAGGTGCTTCTGCACGAACCCCGGCCGCTCCGGGCGCGGCCCCACCAGGCTCATGGTCCCGGCGAGGACGCAGGCGAGCTGGGGGACCTCGTCGAGGCGGAGGCGGCGGAGGAAGGCGCCGATCGGGGTCAGGCGCGGATCGCCGGGCTGCGCCAGCACCTCGTCACCCGCCTCCTCGGCGTCCTGCCGCATGGTGCGGAGCTTCCACAGGGTGAAGGGGCGGCGGTCGCGGCCGATGCGGATCTGGCGGTAGAGGATCGGCCCCGGCGAGGTGACGCGGACGGCGACGGCGCAGGCCGCCAGGAGGGGCAGGGACGCGACGAGGAGGCCGGTGCCCATGCTCAAGTCCAGGAGCCGCTTCCAGGGCCGGTTGATCCGCCACTCCGACTCGCGCACCACCTCGATGAGCGGCACGTCGTGCACCCAGCGATACCGCATGCGTCCGATCAGGCTCTCGAAGGGGCCGGGGAGGAGGAGGACGTTGGTATGCGCCGGGCGGCTCCCCGCCAGGCTGTCGATCAGCCGCGTCTGCCAGGACTCGGCGGTCCCGGCGAGGATGATGTCGTCGAAGCGGTCGTCGGCGAGGAGGGCCGGCAGGTCGTCCAGGCTGCCCAGGCGGGGACCCAGGACGGGGTCGGGCGCCAAATCGCCGGCTTCCTCCCCTTCGCCGTTCAGGGGCACGAAGCCGGAGACCACCAGCCCGTGCCAATGGCCGCGGATGGCGGTGGCGATCTCCCGCGCCGCCAGGCCGCCGCCGACGATCGCCACCCGGCGCACCCGCCGCGTCGCCGTGCTGTCCAGGACGAGGCGGAAGAGGAGGAGGAAGGCGAGGTCGAGGACGACGTAGAGCACCAGGACCGAGCGCGGGAAGGCGCGGTTGGCGAGGAAGAGGCTGCCGGTCAAGACAAGGCCCTGCAGGGCGGCGGCGGCGCTGAGGCGGCGGACGGCCTCGGAGCGGCTGCGCGGCTCTGGCGGGTCGTAGAAGCCGAAGAAGTAGAGAGTGCCGACCTGGGCGGCGAGGACGACCGGCCAGCCGCTCGCCAGGAAGCGGAGGCGGTCGGGCGGCAGGAGGGCCTCGGTGAAGGGGAGGGGGAGGCGGATGCGGAGAAGGAAGGCGAGGGTGAAGGCCAGCAGGGCGAGGCCGAGGTCTCCCAGGAAGCGGGTGGCCCGGAAGGCGGGAGAATCGCTGAACGGCACCCTCACCGTCTCGACCGTCCGGCACCGGCCGCTGACGAGGAAGGTTCCATGGCGCGCGACTCTATCGCAAGGGTCGGGAGCATCCCGGTGCCCAGGAGGTAGTGTC
This sequence comes from Thermoanaerobaculia bacterium, assembly GCA_035603315.1. Lineage (GTDB taxonomy): Bacteria > Acidobacteriota > Thermoanaerobaculia > Multivoradales > UBA5704 > DATNKQ01. The sequence goes on along the minus strand of DATNKQ010000298.1, from coordinate 8,696 downwards.
CCGATTTGACCCCCGCTCCGCTCTTTCGGGGGCGCGCCCCGGACCTCCTAGCGCCTGCAGAAAGAGGGGTGGGGCGCTGCCAATCGCTGCGCGAGGTCAAATCGGGACACTACCGTCCGGGGGGCCGCCTTGACCGGCTGGAGCCCGGCGGGTAGGCTCTCCCCTGCCTTTCGGAGGCTCCCGCGCACGATGAAAGTCACCGAGCACCTGGCGCGCGCCGAGCACCCCCTGATCAGCTTCGAGATCATCCCGCCGCTGCGCGGCGGCGACGTCAAGGCCCTCCTGGGCCTCATCGACGACCTCGTCAAGTACCGCCCGCCTTTCATCGACATCACCAGCCACGCCGCCGAGGTGATGTACGAGGAGACGCCGCAGGGGGCGATCCAGCGGCGGGTCAAGCGCAAGCGGCCCGGGACCCTGGGCGTCTGCGCCCTCATCCAGAACAAGTACAACATCGACGCCGTGCCGCACATCCTCTGCCAGGGCTTCACCCGCGAGGAGACCGAGGACTTCCTCATCGAGCTCAAGTTCCTGGGCATCGACAACGTGCTCGCCGTGCGCGGCGACGACAGCGGTTACCAGAAGCCGCTGCAGTTCGGCAGGAGCGCCAACCAGTACGCCGTCGACCTGGTGCGCCAGATCGCCGCCATGAACCGCGGCAGGTACCTCGAAGAGGACCTCCTGGACGCCCAGCCCTCGAGCTTCTGCGTCGGCGTCGGCGGCTACCCGGAGAAGCACTTCGAGGCCCCCAACCTGCGGGTCGACGTGCGCCGCGCCAAGGAGAAGGTCGACGCCGGCGCCGACTACATCGTCACCCAGATGTTTTTCGACAACCGGCACTACTTCGCCTACGTCGACGCCTGCCGCGAGCAGGGCATCCAGGTGCCGATCATCCCCGGCCTGAAGATCCTCTCGACCAAGAACCAGCTGGCGGCCATCCCGCGCAACTTCTACGTCGAGGTTCCGGCCGATTTCGCGGACGAGGTGATGGCCGCCCCTCCGGACCAGGTCCTGGACGTCGGGGTCGAGTGGGCGCACCGGCAGGTCGAGGAGCTGCTTGCGCACGGCGTCACCTCCGTGCACTTCTACGTCATGCAGAGCGCGACGGCCATCAAGCGCCTGATGGCGAAGCTCAAGCTCGTCGCCCCGATGCCCGCGATCCCGTTGTCGGCACCCCGCAAGTAACAGATATCGAAGGGATTGACCGATCTAAGATCGGATCTTAGATCGGTCAACCCGGGCCGGACCCCCTATCTCGCCTCAACGCGAGAAGAGGTCGGACATCACCGCGACGTCGCCGTCGCAGGCGTGATTCAGGCAGCGCAGCCCAAAGCCCCCCTCGAGCGTCTTGAGGAGAGAGAAGTGGTTGTAGAGGACCGGGCTCTGCAGGCCGTGGACTCCGTAGTTGGTGTCCACGATCACCAGCACCTGGTTGACGTTCGGCGCCGTGCTGTAATCGTTCTCGTCCCACAGGACGACGATGGCGTTGTCGCCGGCCTTCCAGGCCGGCGAGTCCCAGATCGCTCGCACGATCCGCTGCACGGTGTCGTCGCCGCGCTGGATGAGGGCGGGATTGAGGCCGCTCTGCGAGCCGTCCGTCTTCGGATCGAAAGCGCAGGTGGGGCCGCCGTTGTCGCGCCCATGCTGGTCGTTGCACTGGTTGGGCACGATGAACGAGAGGGTCGGCACCCGCCCGCTGCGGAGGTCCGCGTAGAGGCCCTTCAGGCCGTCGAAGCCGACCACGTTGGCCAGGCTGTTGTTGGGGTTGGAGCCCTTCTGCACGCTGTCGAAATAGACGAACGGATTGTGCTTGGCCGCGTAGAGCTTCACCAGTGCGCTCGACGACAACGGCGGGTTGAGCTGCCCGGAGAGGCTGGCGAAGTTCGTCTTGTCAGTGAAGATGCCGTCGTTGTAGGTGACGTTGGCGGCGCCGTGGAATGGCAGGTTCTCCTGGTAGCTCTTCCAGCTCAGCCGGGCCGCCGCCAGCTGATCGCCGATCGTCTTGCCCGCGGTATTGCCGGCCGCCGCGATGGACGTCACGCCGTCGATGTTGTTCTCGCCGGGGGCGCCCGAGGTCTCGTTGGTGGTGTCGACCGCCACCGTTGCCGCGTCCGTCCCGACGCCTGAGATCGGGCAGACGATCGGGCTCGGCGGGTTGTCCGTCGCCACCTTGCCCGACGCCAGGTTCGGGGTGCAGGAACCGTTGAACCAGTCCGGACTGTTGTCCGTCAGCACGCCGAAGTTCGATCCCCCCACCAGTTCCAGGTAGTTCGTCAGGCTGGGATGGGCGATCGCGAAGTAGTTGGTCGCCACGTTGGCGGTCTTCGCCAGGGCGTTGATGAAGGGCGCGTTCTCGTTGTCGACGATCTGCGAGTAACCGTGGTTCTCCATCACGATGAGGAACACGTGGTCGAGGTGGGGAACGTGTCTGGGGATCGGTCCTTCGGCGGCGAATGCCGCGTGTGCGAGCGCTGCCGCCAGGAGACCACCGATCGCGGCCGTTTTTCTTCTCGTCATCGGATCTGCCTTTCCCGGGATTCCCGGAGCTCCGGTCTCCGGGCGCCAGTGCCCGGAGCCGTCGACTGAGAACCCTAGGAAGGCCGGGTGGCGTCGGCGCCGCCGGTCTGTGACGTCGCGGTTACTTGTTCCCGGCCGGCGCGATATCCTCCTGCCGCGAGGTCCTATCCGTGATCCACAAGAGCCCGCATCCGGAGGTGGAGATCCCCGACGTCTCCCTGACCGCGCTCCTCTTCGAGCGCGCCCGGAGGTTCCCGGACAAGGCGGCGTTGATCGACGGCCCCAGCGGGCGCTCCTACACCTACGGCCAGTGGGCGGCGGCCGTCCGGCGGGCCGCGGCGGGCCTCGCGCGCCGCGGCTTCAAGAAAGGCGACGTGCTGGCGATCTACAGCCCCAACCTCCCGGAGTACGGGATCGCCTTCCACGCCGTGGCGCTCGCCGGCGGCATCAACACGACCGTCAACCCGCTCTACACGGTCGACGAGCTGACCTACCAGCTGGCGGACTCGGGGGCACGCTACCTGATCACCGCCGCCCCCTTCCTCGACAAGGCGCTCGCCGCCGCCCGGGCCGCCGGCATCTCCGAGGTCTTCGTCTTCGGCCATCCGGAGGGTGCGGAGGGTGTGGAGGGCGCGACGCCCTTCGCCGCGCTCCTCGCCGGAGACGGCCCCGTCCCCGAGCCGGCTATTGATCCGCGGGAGGACCTCGTCGCCCTTCCCTACTCGAGCGGGACGACCGGCCTCCCCAAGGGCGTCATGCTCACCCACCGCAACCTGGTGGCGAACCTCCTGCAAGCCGCCGGCGCCCTCAAGGACGTCGGGCCGGACGACACCCTGATCGCCGTCCTGCCCTTCTTCCACATCTACGGGCTGGTCGTCGTCCTCAACCTGGGCCTCTACCACGGCGCCACCATCGTCACCCTGCCGCGCTTCGAGCTCGATTCCTTCCTCGCAACCCTGGCGAAGTACGGCGTCACCTTCGCGAGCGTCGTACCGCCGATCGTCCTCGCCCTCGCCAAGCACCCGGCGGTCGAGAACCACGACCTGTCGAAGCTGCGGATGATCTTCTCCGGGGCGGCGCCCCTGGGAGGGGAGCTTTCGAAGGCCTGCGCCAGCCGGCTCGGCTGCCTGGTCTTCCAGGGCTACGGCTTGACCGAGACCAGCCCGGTCACCCACATGAGCCCCTCCGACCCCGCCCGCGCGAGGGCGGCCTCGGTCGGCTTCCCGCTGCCCAACACCGAGTGCCAGATCGTCGACCTGGAGACCGACGCGCCGCTCGGCCCGGACGAGCGCGGCGAGATCTGCATCCGCGGGCCGCAGAACATGGCGGGCTACCTGAACCGCCCCGAGGCCACGGCCGCCATGATCGACGAGGACGGCTGGCTCCATACCGGCGACATCGGCTACGTCGACGGGGACGGCTTCCTCTACGTCGTCGACCGCGTCAAGGAGCTCATCAAGTTCAAGGGCATGCAGGTCCCCCCGGCGGAGCTCGAAGCGGTCCTCCTGAGCCACCCGGCGATCGCCGACGCGGCAGTCATCCCCAGCCCCGACGAGGAGGCCGGCGAGGTCCCCAAGGCCTTCGTGGTCATGAGGGGGGAGGCAACGCCAGACGAGATCCTCGCCTTCGTGGCCGCCCGCGTCGCCCCCCACAAGCGCATCCGTCTCCTGGAGGTCGTCGACCAGATCCCCAAGTCCGCCTCCGGCAAGATCCTGCGGCGGGTGCTGGTGGAGCAGGAGCGGGCGAAAAATTGAACCCGTTCGGCGCCGGAACGCTTCGGAGCGATATCATTTCATGACCTGGATATCACTCCCGACTCGGGAATGTCATTCCCGACCTCGGGAAACTCATTCCCGGGCTCGTGCAGCAACTCCCGGCCTCGGGAATGTCATTCCCGTCCTCGGGAAAGCATTCCCGGCCTCGGGAAACTCATTCCCGGGCTCGTGCAGCAACTCCCGACCTCGGGAATGTCATTCCCAGCCTCGGGAAATCACTCCCGGGCTCGGGAAGCTCATTCCCGGGCTCGGGAAATCACTCCCGACCTCGGGAATGCCATTCCCGGCCTCGGGAAATAACTCCCGAGCTCGGGAAATAACTCCCGAGCTCGGGAAACAACTCCCAGCCTCGGGAGTTAACTCCCGACCCCGGGAAACAACTCCCGGCCTCGGGAAATGTTACCCGGCCTCCGGGCGTCATTTCCCGCTCACACTCCCGCGGAATGCCGGATGTCGCGGCCCTCGACGTAGTAGATGACGTCCTCGCTGATGTTGGTGGCGTGGTCGGCGATTCTCTCGAGGTTTCGGGAGATGAGGAGGAGGTGGAGGGCGCGGGTGACGTTCTTGGGGTTCTCGATCATGTAGGTGAGGAGCTCGCGGAAGAGCTGCTTGTAGAAGCCGTCAATGGCGTCGTCACTGGCGCAGACGGCGAGGGCTTTCGCGGAGCTGCGCTCGACGAAGGCGTCGAGGCTCCGGCGCACCATCTCGCGCACCAGCTCGGCCATCCGCGGCAGGTCGATGTAGGGCTTGAGCGGCGGCTCGCGGTTGAGCACCTCGACCGCCTCGGCAATGTTGACCGCCGAGTCGCCCATGCGCTCGAGGTCGTTGTTGATCTTCATTACCGCCACCAGGAAGCGCAGGTCGACGGCTGTCGGCTGGCGCCGTACGAGGACGGCGTGGCAAGCCTCGTCGATCTCTTTTTCCAGCAGGTCGATCCCCTTGTCGGCGGCGATGACCCCGTTGGCGCGGTCCTGGTCGCGGTCGATCAGGGCGTTCATGGCGTCGGCGATCATCTGCTCCACCAGGCCGGCCATGCGCAGGAGCTCCTGGCGGATGCGGGTAAGTTCGTGGTCGAGCGGTCTGTCCATATTCTTGTCCGTCCCTAGTCGTAGCGAGAGAACCCCTAAAACAAAGAGAGGGGAGAACGCACCCGCGAGCGGTCTCCCCTCGCAAGAGGAAGATTACCTGAAGGAATCAGGTCGGATCTAGAAGTCGTACACCGCGAAGATGCCGATCTCGTTGTACTGTCCCTTGTTGAGCGCGTTGACCGAGCCGATGGTGCCGTTGCCGGTCGAGAACGTGCCGCCCTTGACCTCCTCGAATTTATAGACGAGGGAGCCGGCGAACGACTTGTTGGCCCGCCACTGCAGGCCGGCGTTGTAATACGTGAGCTTCAGGTCCGGCTTCAGGTCCTTGCTGGGTTTGGCCTCGTCGTAGCGGCCGAAGAGGGTGAAGGGCCCGGTGAGCCCCACCGATCCCCACACCGAGTAGCCGTCGGACTTGTCGGTCGGCACCGTCGTCACCGAGTTCCAGTTCTTGGCGTTGAAGAGCTCGCCGCCGACGCGGAAGCGGTCCGAGACGTAGGCCACCAGGGCGTCGGAACGGCTGGCCGTGTGCTTGGCGGGAGCGGCGTCGGTCTCCAGGCCGCGCTTGCCGGTGTAGCCGCCCACCGCCAGATTCAGCCCCTTGATCGGCTCGATGCCGATGCGGCCCTCGAAGTCGACGCTCTTGCTGCGCGCCGGGTTGCTGTAGCCGCGCCCGTTCTCGGCCGAGAACTGATAGCTCACCAGGTCGCCGCCCGCCTTGCCGAGAAAATGGAGGCCCCAGTCGGCCGAGGCGCCGAAGCTCAGGTGATCGGTGAGGGTCTGCTCGACGTAGCGGAAGCCGTAGAGGCTCTCGACGAAGGGGATCCAGGGGGTGTCGGCCGAGCCCAGGCGGAAGGTGGCCTCGGGGGCGACCTTGGCCTGAAGGTAGGCCTTCTTTACGAAGACGTCGTAGCGCTTCGTCCCCTGGTCGCCGATGTCGGACTGGAAGAGCGCCGACCACGTCTTGTCGAAGTCGTGGCTGGCGGTGAAGTAGAAGCGCTTGACGTCGACGCCGACGCCGCTGTCGCCCGACTTGACGCCCGTCTGCTTGTCCTTGTTTTCCTTGTCGGAGAAGTCGGCGTAGACCCGGCCGCCGATCTTCGTCGCCGGGTAATCCGCCTTGGCGCTCCCCTTCGGAGTTGGCCGGTCGTAGGCGTCCAGGTTGTGCTTGAAGAGATAGAGGTCGATCGCGGTCTCGTTCTCGCCGACGACCGTCTCGCCGCCGGGGCCGCGCCCGGGAAGCGTGATAGCTGCTCCCATGTCGCCCGACTGCGACCAGGACGAGAAGCGCTCGGGGGTGTTGAAGACGTAGATGCGGCCGTCCTTGGCCTCCTCCCGATAATAGAGGCCCGTCACCTGCGCCACAGCGACGGAGGCGGCCGTCAGCGCCACGACGAGCGCCAGCAGACCTGCCATGAGCGTAGAGGTTCTGCGCATTCCGAAGTCTCCTTTTCTGGAAGCTTAGAGTTAGGGTTTTCGGTGCGGTCCAGAACCCTGTTTGGCCGGGACCAGGCACCGAGTTGCCGCCAGGATAGGAGCCCGAGCGTGCGACCTTGCGACGGCGCTGTGACAGCCGTGCGACAGGTTCCAGGGCCGCAACCGCGCCAAGGTCTTTGTCACCTGGCTGTCACACAGAGGTAGGCTCGCCGACAAACACCTCTGCCAGAGTCCTCCCCGTGGGAGTGGACGGGTTGGAATTTCCTCGACACTTGAAAGTCGATAACTTAAAAAGGGAGACATCATGAAGCGAACGCTGCAGGCGACTTCCGTCGTCCTCGCCCTGGCCCTCGGCGGGAGCGGCCTCTATGGGCAGACCGGCAAGGTCGACCCCGCGATACCGGGTTATCAGAAGACGAGCGGCGTCTCGGGCAGCCTGTCCTCGGTGGGCTCGGACACCCTCAACAACCTCATGACCCTCTGGGCGGAGGGATTCCACAAGGAATATCCCAACGTCAAGATCCAGATCGAGGGCAAGGGCTCCTCGACGGCACCCCCGGCGCTCATCGCCGGCTCCGCGCAGATCGGCCCCATGAGCCGCGAGATGAAGACCGAGGAGATCAACGAGTTCGAGAAGAAGTACGGCTACAAGCCGACCCAGATCAGGGTGGCAATCGACGCCCTGGCGGTCTACGTCAACAAGGACAACCCCATCGAGCAGCTCACCCTGCAGCAGGTGGACGGCATCTTCTCGAAGGGCCGCGCCTGCGGCGGCAAGGCGATCAACACCTGGGGCCAGGCCGGCGTCACCCAGGCCGGTTTCGCCAGCAAGCCGATCAGCCTCTACGGCCGCAACTCCGCCTCCGGCACCTACGGGTTCTTCAAGGAGCACGCCCTCTGCAAGGGCGACTACAAGGACACCGTCAAGGAGCAGCCGGGCTCGGCATCGGTGGTGCAGGGAGTCAGCGAGGATCTCTACGGCGCCGGTTACAGCGGCATCGGCTACAAGACCTCCGGCGTCAAGACCCTGAAGCTGGCGAAGGCCGCCGGCGGCCCGTACTACGGCACCGACGCCGAAACGGTCTACGCCGGCAAGTACCCTCTGTCGCGTTTCCTCTACCTCTACATCAACGAGGCCCCGAACAAGCCTCTCGACCCGATGGTCCGCGAGTTCGTCCGCTACGTCCTCTCCGCGGAGGGTCAACAGGTCGTGGTCAAGGACGGGTTCCTGCCCATCACTGCCCCGACGGCGAAGCAGGAGCTCACCAAGGTCAAGTAGCGCAGGTCGGAAGCAGGAGGAGTCCGGCGGCATGTCGCCGCCGGCCCGCCGTCTGCTCGAATTCGCTACTCTAAGGCGCGCGGAAGACCACACGCCATGGCGCAACCGGCCGAATCTCCAACGAACCGGGATACCCGTCTCAGGCAGCGTAGCGGCCGCGAGAAGACCCCGCGCCGGAGGCTGGTGGCAGACCGCGCAGCCCGTTGGGTGGTCTCCGCGGGCGGCCTCGCCATCATCTTGGCGATCCTCGGGATCTTGATCTTCATCCTGGCCGAGATCTGGCCGCTGCTCGCGCGGCCCCAGGTCAGCGCGCTGCGCTCGATCGCCCTGCCGGGTGGGCAGGCCGGCACGGTCTTGGTGGACGAGCACCGGAACGCGGCGGCCGTGCTGACCGCCGATGGCAGGTTGGTGGTGGTCCATACCCGCGACGGCAGCATGGTCTCTTCGCTGAACCTGTTTCCCGGCACCGCCGCGCGGCTCCTGAGCATGGCGGTGCAGCCGGAGAGCCGCTTCCTCGCCGCCTCGACGAACGACGGCCGCGTGGTGATCGTGCCGGTGCAGTTCAACACGACGTTCGAGGGTCAGCAACGGGTGATCACCCCG
>DATNKQ010000281.1:0-2088 GCA_035603315.1 Thermoanaerobaculia bacterium | reverse complement strand
TGTCGGTCGTCATCCCTTGCTACGACCAGGGGGAACTCCTCATCGAGGCGGTGGCGAGCGTCGAACGCAGTGTTGAGGAGACCTGCGAGCTGATCGTCGTCAACGACGGCTCCCGCGACCCGCGCACGCTCGAGGTCCTCGGCCATCTCCGCCGGAGCGGCTACCGCGTCGTCGATCAGGAGAACGCCGGCCTCGCCGGCGCCCGCAACCGGGGGGTCGAGCTCGCCGGCGGTCCCTACGTCGTGCCGCTGGACGCCGACAACCGGCTGCGGCCCGGGTTCGTCGCCCCGGCGCTGGCGATCCTCGAGGCCGATCCCCAGATGGGCGTGGTCTATAGCGATCGCCACGAGTTCGGGCTGCGAAACGGCACCGTCGACGTGCCGCCCTTCGACCTCGACAGCCTGTTGCTGGCGAACTCCATCGACGCTTGCGCCGTGCTCCGCAAGGAGATGTGGAGCGCTTGCGGCGGCTACGATCCGCAGGCGCCCGCCTGGGAGGACTGGGAGCTTTGGATCGCCGGGGCGGAGCGCGGTTGGCGGTTTCACCACCTTCCCGTCGCCGGCTTCGACTACCGCGTGCGCCCCGGCTCGATGATCTCCGCGATGGACGGCGATCTCCGGCGGCGCCTGAGCGAATACATCATCGCCAAGCATCTGGACCTCTACTCGTCGCGGCTGCCCGAAATCCTCCTGGCCGCGCAACGCCTGGCCGCCGACCTCCTGAGCCTGAAACGCGGGCAGGAGCGCACGGAGGCAGCGATCCACGCCGAGTACGAAGCTGTCGTCGACCGCCTGACCACGCAGCTGCGCGAGTTCGACGCGCGCATCCGGCAGCTGGGCAGCGAGATCGAGCTCCACCACGCGGCGAGGCAAGAGGAGGTCGCCCGGCTCGGCGGCGAGTTGGCAGAGCTGCAGGCGAAGGGAGAGATCCTCGAGGCACAGCGAGAAGAGCTGGAGACGAGGATCGGTGAGGTGAAGGCGGCCTTTGCCGCGGCAGCGGCCGGCCGGCAGGCCGCGGCGGAAGGGCTCGCGGAGCGCGATCGGCAGGCGGAAGAGCTGCGGCTGGCCCTGCAGCAAGCGCGAGCCGGGCTCGACTGGTCCTATGGACAGTGGCGGGCGCGCGAGGGGGAGCTGGAGACGATCCGGCGGTCGAAGATGTGGCGCCTCTGGATGAAGTATCACGCGATGCGCCGGGCCATTCTGGTCCCTGTCGGCTTCCTCCGGCGAAGGCCGCGGACCGTATGGCTTCGCGGCCGCCTGCTGATCGGTCTGCTGCTCCGTTCGGTGGCGCGGGCCCTCGGCTGGCTCTTCCTCGTCAGCTGGACGGCGGTTGCCTGGCTCGGCGCCGGCTGGCGCGGCCGCGGCCTGGCGCGCGCCGAGGCGGTCCGGCGGCCGCGCGGAGAGCCGCCGCCGACCTGCCATGGCCGGCGCCCGCGGATCCTGATCGTCTGTCCCTACCCGCTGTTCCCCGCGGACCACGGGGGAGGCGTGCGGATCTTCAACCTGGTCCGTCGCCTCTCCCGTCACTGCGACCTCCACCTGCTGATCTTCATTCCGGCCGACGACGATCCGCGGCAGCGGCAGGCCCTCGAGCCGTGGGTGGAGAAGCTCTACTTCCATCACTGGCGGCCGAGGTGGCAGCCGGACCTCTGGGGCCTCAAGCCGCCCGGCGTCCAGCTCTTCGAGGCGCCCGAGGTGCGCGGCCTCATCGCCGAGATCCTGTCGCGCGAGCGGATCGACGTCCTGCAGCTCGAGTACACCGAGCTGGGGCAGTACGGCCTGCCGCGCTTCGCGCGGGTCAAGGTCGTCCTCACCGAGATCGACATCAGCTTCCGCTCGCGCGCCCGGCGCCGGCGGGCAGGCATGCATCGTCGGTATGCGCTGGATCGAAACTTCGGCCACTCCCTGGCCGACTGGATGCGCCAGTTTCGCTTCGAGCTGCAGGTGGCTCGACGGGCGGACCAGGTGCACGTCATGTCCAATGAGGACGGCGCCTACCTGGCGCCTTTCCTGCCCGCGGGTTGGAAAACGATCGCCGTCGTACCGAACGCCGTCGACCTCGACGACTACCGGCCGCCGGCCGAGGGAT
>DATNKQ010000523.1:0-4331 GCA_035603315.1 Thermoanaerobaculia bacterium | reverse complement strand
GAGGATGGTGCCGAGGTCGGCGAAGCCCGAGGCGCCGGCCTCGGCGAGCGCCGCCTCGATCACCGCGTCCGGCGCTCCGGCCGGGGCGACGTTGTCGCGCAGCGGCAGCTCGAAGCGGATGAAGTCCTGGAAGACCGCGGTCACCCGCGAGCGCCAGCCGTCCAGGTCCAGTGAGCGGAGGTCGACGCCGTCCACCTCGATGGCGCCGTCCTGGACGTCGTAGAGGCGGCAGAGGAGCTTGGCGAGCGTCGTCTTGCCGGCGCCGTTCTGGCCGACGATGGCGAGCGACGAGCCGGCGGGAATCGTCAAGTCGAAGCCCGCCAGCACGGGCTCGTTCGGGGCGTCGCCGGCGGCGGGATAGGCGAAGGTCACGTGGCGGAAGCGGATCTCGCGCGCCGGCAGCCCCACGGCCGGGAGCTCGCCCGAGGGGAGCGCCCCGGCGACCGCCATGGCCGGCTGGAGCCGCAGGACCGCGGCGGCCGGCGCGGCGGCGCCGTCGAGCGCCCACGACAGCCCGCCGAAGGCGATCATGCTGGTGCTCGCCGCGGCGCTGGCGAAGGTGACCAGGCGGGCCAAGGGAAGACCGCCGCCGGCCGCGGCGGCGCCCAGCGACCAGAAGACCGCCACGTTGGCGGCGACCACCAGGAGCAGGCTCCAGACGACCGGCCGCTCGCGGAGGCGGGTGGCGTGCCAGCGCAGCTCGTGCAGGCGCCGGCGGCGGGCGCGGAAGCGCTCGACTGTCCAGTCCGCCAGCCCGAAGAGCCGCAGCTCCTTGGCGGCCGGGGGGTCGACCGCCAGCCGGAAGGCGTAGTCGGCGTGGCGCTGAGCCTCGCGCACCTCCTCGGTGTTGCGGTCGCGCCAGACGGCGCTCTCGCGCAGCAGCCAGTGCGTCGCCAGCCAGGCTCCCGCCAGCACCAGCGGCGCCCACCAGGCGTAGGCGGCGAGGACGACTGCCGAGGCGAGGCCGGCGATCATCTCGACCAGCCCCGCGGCGACGAAGTCCATGGCGATGAAGAGCGGCGGGCCGGTGATGCCGAGATCGAAGTCGCGGGCCATCGTGAGGTCGCTGGTCAGGCGCGGGCTCTCGAGGTGCCCCATGCCCGGCGGGCGGACGCAGGCGGCGGTGAGGCGGTCGTAGAGCCAGGCGGCGGTGCGGCTGCCCAAGTTGGCGCCGACGGCCTGATGAACGGGCGCCAGCACCTGGAGGAGGACGAAGACGATGCCGACGACGGAAAGAGGCGCCGAAAGACTTCCGCCCCGCTGGACCGCTCCCACGAGCGCGCCCATGGCGATGGCGAAGATCGCCGGCAGGAGCCCGCGCAGGACGAGGAGGCTCATCCAGACGACGGCGAGGGCGCGGTCGGCCTGCAGCAGCACGCCGCCGAGCTGCCATCCCTTGCGCGCCCGCAGGGGCTCGATCATCCGCGCTCTCTCATCTGGCCGCCAACCCACTCCGGTTGCGCGGCGAGAATGGAAGACCTGTCATCCCGAGCGAGAGCGAGGGACCTGGGCGGGGGGAGGCCTTCCAAACCTCTGGTAGCAAAGGCCTTCGCGCCGCCCTGCCCCCAGGTCCCTCGCTCTCGCTCGGGATGACAACCGGGAGGATGTGCCTTTCGGCCCGGGGGTAATGGCTTGGTCTCGGCAATTCTTCAGTCGGGAGGTAGTGCCGTTCGGGTGGGGTGGCGATAGCTTGGCTCAGGCAAGTCCTCACGCTCTCTCAGGTACGTGGAAACAGCGGGTGAAGTGTAGCAGAAATAGGGCGGTAGTTCGACGGAAGACGAGGGGGCGGCTCAAGCCAGCGGCTCCTCCAGGTAGGCCGTGAAGACCTCGTCCTCCCGGTGATCGCTGAAGCGCATCCAGTGGTACGGCCCCAGGGGGCCGGCGCAGACGTGGGAAACGAGCGGCGGCTGTGGATCGAGCCCGTAGCGCATGAGATAGCCCACCCGCACCGGCTCGCCGTGCTCGCCGGTCAGCTCGGTGCCGCCGCCGGGCACGTTGTCGCTGTCCCAGCGCTCCCAGGGGAAGGCGGTCGAGGTCACCCGCAGCGGATGGAGCGGCCGGCCGCGCTGGCGGCACCAGAGGGTGAAGCCCTCGGCGGTGTCGTGCCAGGTCTCGTCGCTCTCCGCGAGCGGGATCTTGACCTCGAAGGCGGCGCCGGTCCCCATCTCCCGGACGGTCTCGACACTGGTGAGGAGGAGCGAGGGATGGAGGAACCAGCGCCGCCGCTGCCACTGCGGGATGCCGATGCCCGCCAGGCTCTCCCGCCGCAGCTTCTCGCCCAGGGCCGCGAAGAGGCCGGTCGCGAGCGGGTGGGCGTCGTGATCGAGGAGGGCGACGAGGTCGCCGGGAGCGAGCGTGGCGGCGGCGGTGAGCTGCTCGAAGGCGCGGGCGAGGCTCCAGCCGTGGACGCGTCCGCTGGTGGGACGGAAGCCCAGCGGGCGGTCGCGGAGGTCGATCCAGGCGGCGAACGGATGCCGGCGGCAGGCCTTCGCCACCGCCGCGACGGCCTCCGGCAGCGAGCTGGGGTGGACGATCGCGAAGTAGCGGAGCTCGGCGCCCAGGCCCTCGCGGGTCGGCTCGGCGCAGCGCGCCAGCCGGCTCAGGTGATCCTCGAGGAGGGCCGGGTACCGGTAGTGGACGGTGAGGACGGCGAGCCGCTGACTCCGGGCAACGCGGGCGTTGCGGGCGCTCCCCCTCACGCGGCCTCCCCGGCGAGGGCACGCCGCCAGTAGCGGTGGACGGCCTTCTCCTCGGCGGCGAGCGAGAAGCGCTCGGCGGTCCGTCGCGCCTGCCGCCGCAGGGCTGCGCCCTCTTCCGTCTCCACCATGCCGACCACCCGCCCGAGGAGGTCGGCGGCGCGCACGACGTCGCCGTCGCCGGCGATCAGGCAGTTGCGGCCGTGGCGCATGTACTCGCCGCCGCCGCGGCCGGTGAAGCCGACCACCAGGCACTCGCAGGCCATGGCTTCGAGGGGCGGCAGCGGGCAGCCCTCGGGGTAGCCGGTGGCGAGGAAGACCGCCGACTCGGCGAGGAGCTCCGCCACCCGCGCGTGCGGCACGGCGTCGATGGGCACGAAGGGCACCGCGCGGAAGCGCGGGAAGCGGGCGCGGAAGATCCCCTCGATCTGCCGCAGGTCTTTGGGGTTCTTGCGCGGCATGCAGGCGATCTGCAGCCGCTTCCCGCCGGCCCGGAAGAGCTCGACGTCGATCCCCGGGTGGACGAGGGCGCTCGGCAGCTCCATGGTCTGGAGCAGCAGGCGCTGGATGTAGCGGCTGACGCAGAGCACGCGGCGGATGCCCCAGTCCCGCCAGTCCTCGCCCGGCTCCAGGCTGCCGTAGACGTAGGCCCAGTTCTGGGCGAAGACGGCGCGCTCGAAGGCCTTGCCGGCCGCCTCCCGCATCTCGTCCCGGCAGCCCTCGGGGAAGACCAGGACGTCGCCGCCGCGGGGCCGGGGGCCGCCGGCGAGCGAGGCGACGGGGGCGTCGCTGGCGAACCAGCTGGCGCGGAAGCCGCGCCCCTGATGAAGGACGTAGGCGGGGATGCCGTGGCGGGCGAGGATCTCGACGTGCCGGTAGATCACGAGGATTCCGCCCGTCGGTCCGTCCCAGTCGGGGCAGCGATAGAAGATGCGGCGTTCGGACATAGTTATTTCAAGTCAAAATGCTGTGCGGCCGCCGCCGCGGTCTCGGCGATCGTCCGTTCGCCGTCGACGACGATCTCCGCCTGGCCGCGGGCGGCGATCCGCTCCCGGCGGAAGCGGGCGAGGGCGTCGTCGCGCGCCATCCAGCGCTCGAAGGCCTCCTCGGGGCGCTCGCATTGGGCGAGCAGCTCGGCGACCCAGGCGCCGCGCTGCGGATAGCGGCGGCGGCGGAACCCGGGGGTGGCGACGAGGAAGAGCGAGCGGCGCGGGTCGGGAGCGAGCTGGGCCACTTCGTCGGGGAGGAGGCCCGTCCCTTCGACGAGCAGGGGACCGTCCGCGGGGAGCGCCAGGAGGTCCTCGACGATCAGGGGGAACTCTTCGCGATAGAAGACCAGGAGATCGCTCACCTGATCCTCCACGGAGCGGCCCCACAGCTCATGGGCCGGCAGGTCGCCGACCCGGCAGAAGCTCGGCTGGCGATCCGGGTCGGCCCGCCGGCGGTGCTCCGCAAAGGCCTCGTCGCAGGCGTAGAGCGGCAGGCCGTGCTCCGCCGCCAGGAGCCGCGCCACGGCGGTCTTGCCGGCGCAGGACGAGCCGCCCAGCCAGAGGATGTGGGAGAGATCGGGTACCGGTCGCATTTCGGATGGTAGGGGCGGCCCCCCGTGGCCGCCCTGTCGGGTTGTCTCCGAGG
>DATNKQ010000520.1:0-3535 GCA_035603315.1 Thermoanaerobaculia bacterium | reverse complement strand
AGGGCGGAAAAGGGCTCGTCCATGAACAGCACCTCCGGCTCGACGGAGAGCGCCCGCGCGAACCCCACCCGCTGCTTCATGCCGCCCGAAAGCTCCTTGGGGTAGGCGGTCTCGAAGCCGTCGAGGCCGACGGTGTCGAGGATCCTGAGCGCCCGCTTGCGCCGCTCCACGGCGCCGATGCCGCGCGCCTGGAGCGGCGCCTCGACGTTCTCGAGCACCGAGAGCCAGGGGAAGAGGGCGAAGCTCTGGAAGACGATGGCGACGTTCGGCAGGCTGCCGCCCAGGGCCTTGCCATGCCACAGCACCTCGCCGGCCGAAGGGCGGGCGAGGCCGCTCAGGATGCGCAGGAGGGTCGACTTCCCCGACCCCGAGGGGCCGAGGAGGGCGATCAGCTGGCCGGCATGGACGGCGAGGTCGGTGGGGGCGATGACGTCGATGCGGTGGCGGTCCGGCTGGAGGTAGAACTTCTCCACCTGACGAGCTTCGATGAGGGGGCCGCTCGGGCCGTTCGGCTGGATCGCGGGCACTGGGCTGAGCTCCCCTCCGTTCGCACGACGACCGAGCTTGTCACCCTCGGCGGAAGCCGGTCAATCGGCGCAAATAGGCTGGCGGCGGCGGAGGAGACTTCCGAGCAGGGTGGTGGGCGCCCGGCCCCGGGCGCGGAGCTCCGTCTCGGGGTGGGACTCGCCGAGGAGGACCTCGCGGGCGCGCAGGCGGCCGACCTCCATGATGCCGGCGATCACCGGCCAGCGCTTCTCGGAGAAGCCGATGGGCAGGCGGTGGCGCGGGCGGAGGACGACGGTGCGGTCGCGGAAAGGGCGGGGGAGGACGTGCTGGCTGTCGCGTGGGCCCTTGAAGAGGCCGCCTTCGCTCTCTCCCTTCATGGTCAGGAGGACTACCGCGTCGCAGCCCTGGGCGAAGGCCTCCTCATAGGGGAGGTTGTCGATCAGGGCGCCGTCGGCGTAGCGCTCGCCGTCGATGCGCGGGGCGTGGGTGTAGAACGGCGGCAGGTAGCTGGCGGCGATCAGCAGGCGCACCGGGTCGTCGAAGGTGAGGGCGTCGAAGAACACCGGCCGGCGGTCGCGCAGGCGGGTGAGCTCGACGAAGAGCGGCAGGGTCCCCGGCGCCCGCAGCCGCTCGCTGCCCACGTAGCGCTCGAAGGTGCGGCGGTGGGTCTCGGCGAAGGCGAACGGCGTGTGCGAGCCGCGCACGAGGTTGCGGAGGTCGAACCGCGGCATGCGGACGAAGGCGCGCCAGTAGTGCCGGAGGCGGCCCTGGGCGCCGACCGCCACGGCCGCCGCCCCCCACACCCCTGCCGAGACGGCGACGCAGACGGCCGGCCGGACCCCCAGCTCGAAGAGAGTTTCGACGGCTCCGGCCTGGAAGGCGCAGCGCGCCGAGCCGCCGGAGAAGACGAAGCCCACCCGGCGGGCTGAGCGCAGGAAGGCGAGCGGCTCCACGCCCTTAAGATATCGCGCATTCTCCACCGGTCCGCTTCTTGTGTAGGGGCGGGGCTTGCCCCCGCCCGGGAGGGGACAAGCCCCTCCCCTACGAAAACAGCCGCCTTCCAGGCGCTTATGGCAGATCGAGGGTCCGCCGCTCGGGGTCCGGCTGCTGGCGGTAGAGGATGAGGATGTGGCCGATCAGGCCCACCGTCTCGGCGCCCAGCCGCTCCTCGATGCGGGTGGCCACCTCGCGGTTCTCCTCTTTCGAGCTCGCGCCCTGCACCTTGATCAGCTCGTGGATCTCCAAAGCGGCGTCGATCTCGCGCAACGTCGAATCGGTCAAGCCGTGCTTGCCGAGCCAAACGACGGGCCGCAGGCTGTGCGCCATGCCGCGCAGCCACTTGCGCTGGGAACCCTTGAGCTTCTCCACGCCGGAGGTTGTATCACGCCTGCGAGAGTTGGAGCTCTAGGGCACCGGGCAGAGGAGCCGCGCCCCGTCGGCGGCTGCGCAGGCCGTCGTGCAGCCGCCAGCCGGTCTTCTCCGCCAGCGTCCACAGGCATTCGACCGTGACCGGCAGATAGAGGTCGGCGTCAACGGAAAAACCCGGCGGCATCGTCGCCCGGAGCTTGCGCTCCTCGATGCCGAAGAAGCCGAAGGCTCCCTCCGGCCGCTGGTGAAGGCAAAGGAAGCGGCTGCAGTCGGCAAGGCTTCCGCCGCCATCACCTCCCAGATACATCATCGACCGCAGGGTCCTGCAGGCGAGGTTGAGATCGTATTGCCGCAGTGAGCGCATGGCGAGGCCGCCCAGCAGCTCGCCGATCCAGCGGTCGCCAGCGGCGATCTCGGCGGCCCGAGTCCCGTAGGCGGTCGCCGCCTCGATGCGCAGCAGGAGCGCCTCGACCTCGCGGGCCGGCGCGGCCAAGGGGAGAGCGCGCGCGAAGGCGAGAGCCGGCGAGAGATCGGCCGGCACGGGCACAGCGTGGCGGCCCAGCGCGTCGAGCAGTAGCCGCTTCTCGGCCAGTACGAGCTCGGTCTCAAGGTCCTGCGCGGGCAGCGTGGCGAGGAGGGCCGCGACGTGCGACACCAAGCCCTCCGGCCCGTGGAGAGAGGGGACGAAGAGGCCCTGCGCGGCCAGGATCGCGGCACCCAGGAGGGCGAGCGCCGGCGCCGCTGGTGGGCCGGCTTCCAAGCATCCCGCAACGAGCGCCGCGGCGACTCTCCCGGCCACGATGGGCAGCGCGCCGTCCGTGCCGTCGTCGTCGAGGACGTCACAGAGGGCGCAGCCGAGAAGGATACGATGAAGGGCATCGGCGTGGGCGGCGGGACCGGCGGCGGTGTCGAGCTGCGCGAGAAGCCAGCGGCGGGCGCGGCGGGCGCCGTCAGGAAGGCTCGGCGCCGGAGCCGGGCCGGGCCGGGTGGCTCCATGGGGTGGGTATCGGGAAGGCAGTGCGAGCGGCGGCGCCGCTGGGCGTTCCAGGCGCTGACGGCGCACGCAGGCGGCGAGGATGCCCACCAGGGTGGTGTGATAGTGGTGGGAGAAATAGACTTCCGCGCGGCCGGCGGCGTCGAGGTCGCGGGCCTGGTCGGCGTGCAGGCCGAGGGCCCATTCCGGCCCGGGGATGGCCCCGTCGTTGCTCTGGGCAGCGAAGAAGGCCTGCCACGA
Source organism: Thermoanaerobaculia bacterium (assembly GCA_035603315.1). GTDB lineage: Bacteria > Acidobacteriota > Thermoanaerobaculia > Multivoradales > UBA5704 > DATNKQ01. The sequence goes on along the minus strand of DATNKQ010000520.1, from coordinate 426 downwards.
CCGCTGGGAGATCTCGGTGGCATCGAGCCCGACGCACTCCCAGGACAGCAGCAGCTCTCCCAGGAGGTCCCAGTGATGGTCCTGGCATGAGCGGACGAGCAGCTGGGTGAGCGTCCGCCGCAAGGCGGCGCGGTGCTCGGCCGCCAGCGCAACCTGGCGGAGGCCGAAACCGTAACGGAAGAGGAGCACGTGGGTAAGCGCGTACAGGCCGTCCTCTTCGAGCCACAGGGGGGAGGGGACCTGCCGCAGGATCGACCCGCCATAGAGCTCCTCGAGGCTCGGCCAGGGGTGCTGGAACCCTCCCCACTCGAGGCATGAGGCGACGTCCATCATGCGGTGAGGCAGGCGCTCCATCTGTTCCAGGCAACCGGCGTCGAGAGCTGCCTGGATCAGCTCCCGCTGGCCCGGATCGTCGTGGCCCACTGC
>DATNKQ010000270.1:0-12984 GCA_035603315.1 Thermoanaerobaculia bacterium | reverse complement strand
CGTGAAGGCGGTCTTGACCACGTAGCCGGCGACCACCAGGGCCACCAGCGGATCGGCCGGCCACCAGCCGGTGAAGCGCACCGCCAGGAGGGCCGCCATGGCGGCGCCGTTCACCCACAGGTCGGTGAGGTAGTGCAGGCCTTCGGCCTTGAGCACGGGGCTTCCCGTGTCGCGGGCGGCTTGGCGCAGCCGGCGCGAGACGAGGAAGCTCAAGAGCATCGAGGCGAGGAGGATGGCGGTCCCCAGGCCGCTCTCCCTGGGCACCGTGTGCGAGGCCAGCCGGCGGATCGCCTCGACCACCAGGCCGGCGGCGGCGCCGCCCAGGAAGAGGCCCTGGGCGAGCTCGGCCAGGCTCTCGAACTTGCCGTGGCCGTAGGCGTGATCGGCGTCCGGGGGGGCGGCGCTGCGGCGCAGCACCAGGTAGTTGGCGGCGGAGACGAAGAAATCGATCAGCGAGTCGAGGGCCGCCGAGCCCAGGGCCAGCGAGCCGGTGACCCAGGCGCCGGCGGCCTTCAAAGCGACGAGGAAGCCGGCGGCGGCGACCGCCTGCAGCTGGGCGCGGCGGGCGGCGCGGCCGGCCGTCTCCGCGCCTTCTTCGGGGATCCCGCTTTCCATCTTGGAGGATGCACCCTACGAGAGCAGGGTCACTTCCGCTGCTGCGCCAGGAGTGCCCGCCCCTCGGCGAGGATCTTCTCCTCCTCGACCACCCGCTCCGGCGAGGGCTGGCGGGCGGCCATGCGGCGGAGGATCTCCACCGCCTCGGCGTGGCGGTCGGGATGGTGCTCGAGGAGGGCCTCGGCCAGGTAGACGTGATTGGTGGGGTCTGCGGGACCCAGCTCGACCGCCCGGCGAAGCTCCGTCACCGCCTTGTCCCGGTCGACCCAGCCGGTGATGAAGGGGATCTTGGGAGCCAGCGTGTGCAGGCGGCCGAGCAGGCGGTGTCCGCCGGCGTGCTCGAGATGCTCGTCGAGAGCCACCACGATCTCGCCGTAGTGCCGGAGGCGATCGCCCACCCCCTGGCGGGCGGCGGCCATCCTGCCGAAGGCGTCGCCCCAGAGTCCCCAGTCGACGCCTCCCCAGAGGTAGATCGGCGCCGCCTGCGGCACCCCGGAGAGCGCCTTGGCGGTCTCCGCGGCGGTCAGCTTGTCCAGCCGCGCGCGGCCGCCGGCGCGGCGGGCCAGGAGGTCGAGCGCCTTCTCGACCACCGCCCGACCGCGGCCGAAGACCTCCTGCTTCTGCTCGCGGGTCGCGGCGACGTACTCGCCTTTGAAATGGAGGGCGCGGAGCAGCTTCCAGTAGCCGTCGAGATCCTCCGGGCGCTCGCGCAGGCCCTGCTCGTAGGCGGCGAGCGCCTCGTCGATCGGACCCGCCGCCGCGCGCCCTCCCTGATGCCCCAGGGCGCGGCGCGCGAAGGCGGCGTCGCCCCGGGCGATCGGAGTCAGCGCAGTCTGCGGAGCGAGCGGTGCCGACGGAGTCAGCGGCTCCTCCGGCGACGGCGCCGGCGCGCAGAGGGCGATGGGAGTCAGGGGCGCGAGGAGGAAAGCGAGCGCGACGAGGGGAAGGAGCGGGCGCATGGGGCAATCGGGATGCCCGGTTTATACCACAGCGTCACCACAGCGCCGGGGCCGCATCCTGCTATCATCCCGGCGGCGATGAGCAGTGACGGCGCCCGCACGCGACTCCCCCTCTTCCCCCTGCCCGACCTCGTTCACTTCCCGCGCACCGACCTCAAGCTGCTGGTCTCCGAGGCCCGCCATCGGCGGCTGGTGCGGGACGTTCTCGAGCGGGCCGAGCAGGCCGAGCGAGCCGAACGGGAGGACGAGGACGAGCAGCACATCGGCATCGTGCTGCTGCGGCCGGACGGCGGCGAGGACGCCGAGGGCCGGCCGGCGGTCTTCCCCGGCGGCACCGCAGCCCGCGTCGTCGACGTCGAGCACCTGCCGGACGGGCGCTCCAGCATCCACCTGCACGGCGAGTTCCGCTTCGAGCTCGAGCGCGAGCTGGCCCCCGAGCCCTACCGGCAGGCCCTCGTGCGGCCCATCGACGAGCCCCGGCTCAACGAGCGCGACGCCGGCATCGTGGCGGTGCGCCGCGACATCCTGACCTCCGCCTTGAGCCTGGCCGGCGACTCGAACGGCGGCTTCCCCCTGGCGGCCGAGGACCTCGAGCGCCTGGGCGAGCGTGGCGTCTTCGAGGAGCTGGTCAACGGGATCGCCGCCGGCCTCGACCTCCCCACCCTTCGCAAGCTGCAGCTCCTGGCCGAGTCGCTCCCCGAACGCGCGCTCTCGCTCCTCTCGATCCTGAAGAGCCGCCGGCAGGTCCTCGACCTCCTCCGCCCCTTCCGTCACCTGGCCGCGAAGTCCGACTCCAACTGAGAGGGCTGCGCGGCCCGTGCTGTCGATCCGCGACCCCATCCACGGCTTCATCCGCGCCGATCCGCTGGAGGCGGCGCTGATCGCCAGCCGGCCCGTCCAGCGCCTCCGCTTCATCCACCAGCTGGGGCTCACCTTCCTCGTCTTCCCCGGCGCCGAGCACAGCCGCTTCAGCCATGCACTGGGCGCCATGCACCTGGCGGGCCGCGTCTACGACGCCCTCCGCGGCCGCGGGGACGGCGCCCTGAGCCTGCTGCCGGCCGGGGCCGCGGCCCGCGAGCGCCGCCTGGTGCGGGTGGCGGCCCTCCTCCACGACCTCGGGCACGCGCCGTTCTCCCATTCGACCGAGGAGCTCTTCGAGGGCGGCATCGACCACGAGGAGATGACCCGCCGGCTGATCGCCGCCCCGGAGATCGCCGGCATCTTCGCCCGCCACGGCGGCGGCCTGACGACGGCGGACGTGGTGCGCCTCTTGAAGGGCGGCGGCAGCCCCGGCGAGCGCCTGCTGGCGCAGATCGTATCCGGCGAGCTCGACGTCGACAAGATGGACTACCTCCTGCGCGACAGCCTCTTCTGCGGCGTGCGCTACGGCAGCTACGACCTCGACCGCCTGCTCGACACCCTCCTGGCGATCGAGGATCCGGCCAGCGGCGAGCAGGGGATCGGCCTCGAGGAAGGGGGGGTCCACGCCGTCGAGGCGCTGGTGATGGCGCGGTATTACATGTTCACCCAGGTCTACTTCAACGTCACCGGCAAGGCCCTGGAGCTGCACCTGAACGCCTGGCTCATCGAGGAGGGCACGCGCTGGGCGGCGGAACCGGAGAGCTTCCTGGCGCAGGACGACGTCTCCATCTGGACCGCCATGCGGAGGTCGCCCTCCCTCCACGCGCGGGCGGTGACCGAGCGCCTCCACTTCCCGCTCGCCTTCGAGACCCGCGAGCACTTGAGGCCGGACGACAAGGAGCGCTTCGAGGCGCTGATCCCCGAGCTCGCCCGCCGCTTCGGAGAGGGCAACCTCCTCATCTCCAACTCCGCCAAGGATCCCCACCGGCTGCGCAGCAGCCGCGTCCTGGTCCGCCGCTACGACGGCGCCCTCGAGCCGATGACGGACGCCAGCCAGTTCATCCGGCACCTGGCGCGCATCGACCGCTATCGGGTCTACACCCCCCAGGCCCTGCGCTCCGAGGTCGGCGCCGCCCTGCGGGAGCTGTGGACGGCGCCGGCGACCGAATCATCCCCCTCGTTCAAAGCCTTGGATATTTGATCAAAATTTTGATTCCGTAGCCCACGGCTGCTTCTCCGTGGAAGGCATAAGCCTTTCAGCATGAAAGGTTCCGCCAACTCGACCTGACAGAGCTGACGAAGGCATAACATTTGCCTTACAACTCTGCAGGATTGCCTTCCGCACCCGCCGTTTCGACTTCAACCGCTCCCCGGACGCGGGGAGCAGGACCCAAGGAGGCCGTGTATGAAATCGAGAACCCTCGTCGTCGGCCTGGGATGCGCCCTGCTGCTGGCACTGCTGGCGTTGCCGGCGCTCTCCCAGGGCATCCCGACGGGCAAGCTGACCGGACACGTCACCAGCCAGGGCGACCAGTCGCTGCCCGGGGTGACGGTGACCGTCAGCTCGCCGAACCTGCAGGGCAACCGGAACACCGTCACCTCCGGCAACGGCGACTACCTCTTCCCCGCGCTGCCGCCGGGCGCCTACACGGTGACCTTCGAGCTCCAGGGGCTCGACACCCAGAAGAAAGCGGTGGAGATCTCCGCCGCCCAGAGCATTACGGTCGACGTCGAAATGGCGCTCTCCCACGTCCAGGAGGAGATCCTCGTCACCGGCAACCTGGAGACCATCTCCGCCGGCACCCAATCGGCCACCACCTACACCAAGAAGCTGGTGGATGAGCTGCCGGTCGGGCGCACGGTCTCCGACGTCGTCAACCTGGCGCCGGGCGTCCACGCCACCGGCCCCGGCAAGGACAGCTCGACCCGGCTCGGCAGCATCACCGTCTCCGGCGCCATCTCCGCCGACAACCTGTTCTTGATCAACGGCGTGGTCGTCAACGAGAACCTGCGCGGGCAGCCCCTCGACCTCTTCATCGAGGACGCCATCCAGGAGACCACGACGGCCTCGGCCGGCGTGTCGGCCGAGTTCGGCCGTTTCTCCGGCGGCGTCATCAACATCCTCACCAAGTCGGGAGGCAACCAGTTCACCGGCTCGTTCCGCAGCACGCTCAACAACCAGTCGTGGGAGCAGAAGACGCCGCTCACCGTGCAGCGGACCGACAAGACCATCCCGACCTACGAGGCCACCTTAGGCGGCCCGGTCAGCCGCGACCGCCTGTGGTTCTTCCTCGCCGGGCGCGCCTTCGATCAGACCCAGACGCTCAACACCGCCTCGTTCCCCAACCTCCCCAGCATCGCCTACCAGAACAGCCGCAATCAGAAGCGCTACGAGGGCAAGCTGACGGCGTCGATCACCCCGCAGCACTCGTTGATCGGCTCCTACATCAAGGTCGACGACGCCCTCCAGGGCAGCTCCTTCGGCAACATCCTGGACACCGCCAGCCTCTACAACCCGAGCCAGCCGCAGGACCTGCGGGCGCTCAATTACAGCGGGGTGCTGACCTCGAACTTCTTCCTCTCGGCCCAGTACTCGCTGCGCAAGTTCACCTTCGAGAACTCGGGGGCGCCGAGCACGGACATCATCACCGGCACCCTCCTCCTCGACCGTTCGCGGGGCAACGCGCGCTATCATTCCCCCACCTTCTGCGGCATCTGCGGCCCCGAGAACCGGGACAACAAGAACGGCCTGCTCAAGGGCTCGTACTTCCTGTCGACCGGCAGCTTGGGGACGCACGAGCTGGTCGCCGGGTACGACACCTACAAGGACATCCGCAAGTCCAACAACCACCAGTCGGGGAGCGACTTCCGGGTCTTCGGCGACTCCGTGATCCTGAGCGGCGGCAACCTGTTCCCGGTCTTCGTCCCCTTCGACCCCAAGACCCAGACCGTCCACACCATCATCCAGTTCAACCCCATCTTCAAGAGCAGCCTGGGGACGGACTTCGTCACCAACTCGGTCTTCGCCAACGATAGCTGGCGCCTGAACGAGCGCCTGAGCTTCAACCTCGGCCTGCGCTACGACGGCAACGACGGCAAGGACGCCGAGGGCAAGAAGGTCGCCAAGGACAGCAACATCTCGCCGCGCCTGGCGGTCACCATCGATCCCTGGGCCAAGGGCGACTGGCTGTTCAACGTCAGCTACGGCAAGTACGTGGCGGCGATCGCCAACGCCGTCGCCGACAGCACCTCGGTGGCGGGATCGCCGGCGAACTTCCAGTGGGCCTACGGCGGGCCGGCCATCAACACCGGCAACCCCGCCAACCCGGTCGACGCCAACGCCGCCCTGCGCCAGCTCTTCGACTGGTTCAACAGCGTCGGCGGGACCAAGAACACCGCCCTCCTCATCGCCTCCAGCATCCCCGGCGGCAACACCATCATCCGCGGCTCGCTCAACTCGCCGAACGTCCAGGAGTACACCGTGGGCGCCACCAAGCGGCTGGGCAGCCGCGGCCTCATCCGCGCCGACTACATCCACCGCAAGTTCGCCGACTTCTACTCGCAGCGCACCGACCAGTCGACCGGCCAGGTGACGACCGCCTCGGGCCCGTCCGACCTGACGCTCATCCAGAACAACAACAGCGCGCTCAGGCGAGCCTACGACGGCCTCGACACCCAGTTCCGCTTCCGCCTCAGCGACCGCCTAGACTTCGGCGGCAACTGGACGCTCTCCCACACCAAGGGCAACTTCGACGGCGAGACCCGCAACTCCGGCCCCGTCCCCGGCGACGTCCTCACCTATCCGGAGTACAAGGAAGCGCGCTGGAACAGCCCGGACGGCGACCTGCAGACCGACCAGCGGCACAAGGCGAGCCTGTACGGGATCTACAACATCTTCTCCAACGACAGGAACGCCCTCAACATCAGCCTGCTGCAGAGCTTCTTCTCCGGCCATCCCTACGAGGCGATCGGCCTCATCTCCGACCGCTCGTTCGTCCACAACCCCGGCTACCTGACGCCGCCGGGAACGGTCAGCTACTTCTTCACCGGGCGCGGCCACTTCACCACCGACAACGTGCTGCGCACCGACCTCTCGGCGAACTACGACTTCAAGATCTCCGGCGTCGACCTCTTCCTCCAGCCGGAGATCATCAACGTCTTCAACACCCAGAAGATCGACACCACCGACTCGCGCTACTTCGACACCTCGGTCTTCACCGCCAGCAACTCCGGCGCGAGCTCCTGCAGCCAGGCGGGTGCCGGCGGCGGCCCCGGCAAGTGCCTGCCCTTCAACCCCTTCACAACCACCCCCGTCGAGCACGTCAACTGGGAGAAGGGTCCGCGCTTCGGCCAGGCCATCAACCCGCTCGGCTTCCAGCAGCCGCGCACCTACCGCTTCTCGGTCGGCATCCGCTTCTAGCCGCAACCGTCCAGCAGGCAGCCAGGGCCCCGGTCAGCCGACCGGGGCCCTTTGTATTGGGCCCCTGGACTCTGAAACACTGCCTCGGCCGCCGGCGTAGACCGCGGAGGAGGTCTCGGCATGAAGATCGTCGTCCCGCTAACGCTTCTCGGTCTCTCCCTCTCCAGCCTCGCCGCGGCGGCGCCTCCACGGCACCTCGAGCTGGGGCCCTGCTCGACGCCGGGCCTGCCGGCGGACGCCCGCTGCGGCACCTATGAGGTCTTCGAGAACCGCGCCTCCGGCACGGGGCGGAAGATCCCGCTCCGCGTGGCGGTCCTTCCCGCTCGCGGTCCGGACCGGCTGTCCGATCCCGTCCTCTACTTCGCGGGCGGCCCCGGCGGCGGGTCCGTCGAGGAGGGAGCCGACTTTGCCGTGGCCCTGCCGCAGCTCCCCGCCCGGCGCGACTTCCTGCTCGTCGACTTCCGCGGCACCGGCGGCTCGGCGGGCCTCTTCTGCACCGAGCTCCAGGGGTCCGGCGGCCTGCAGGACTTCCTCGACGACTTCCTCCCCGCCGCCAAGGTGCGGGCCTGCCGCGACCGCCTGCGGCAGACGGCCGACCTGGCGCAGTACGACACCGACAACGCCATCGACGACGTGGACGAGATCCGCGGCGCCCTGGGCTACGGCAAGGCGAACGTCATGGGCGAATCCTACGGCACCCGGGCCGTCCTCATCTATCTGCGCCGCCACCCCGAGCACGTGCGCACCGCCACCATGCTGGGCGTGATGCCGACCTTCGACCGCGAGCCGCTCTTCTTCGCCCGTACGGCGCAGAACGCCTTGGACGGGCTCGTCGCCGCCTGCGCCGCCGACAAGGCCTGCGCCGCCGCCTTCCCCAAGCTCAAGGAGGAGATCGCCGCCATTCTCGACCGCGCGGCGCGCGCGCCGGTGAGCGTCCAGCTGACCGACCCGAAAACCGCCAAGCCGTTCACCGTCAAGCTGTCGCGCAACGGCGTGGCGCAGGCGCTCCGCTACATGCTCTACGGCCCGGCGGCGTCGGCGCAGCTGCCCTTCGCGATCCATCGCGCGGCGCAGGGGGACTTCGTGCCGCTGGCCGAGGCCGCCCGCAACTTCGCCAGCGACGCCCTCGGCGTCGCCGACGGCTTCTTCCTCTCCGTCACCTGCGCCGAGGACCTGCCCTACGTCAAGGAGGCGGACGTCCCGGCGGCGGTGGCCGGCACCTTCCTGGGCGACTTCCGCATCCGCCGGCAGCAGGCGGCCTGCGACGGCTGGCCCGCCGCCCATCTCGGCGAGCCGTTCCTGGCGCCCGTCGTCGCGGACGTGCCGAGCTTCCTCATCTCCGGGCAGCTCGATCCCGTGACGCCGGCGAGCGACGGCGCGGCGGTGGCCGCCTCGCTCCGCCACAGCCGGCACGTCATCGTGCCCGGCGGCGGCCACGGCATGAACGGCATGAAGGGACAGGATTGCCTCTTCGGGCTGGTCGGGAAGCTGGTCGAGAGCGGCTCGGTCGACGGCCTGGACACCTCCTGCGTCGCCAAGATGGAGCGGCCGCCCTTCCAGGTCAGCGGCGGCGAGCCGGCCGTCGCCCTCAGCCGGGCGGAGCTCGAGCCGCTGGTCGGGACCTACTCGGCCGAGAAGGAGGGCTTTACCCTCAAGATCGACCTGCTGGAGGACCGGCTGCGGGCGACCCTAGGCGGCGACGCGACTCTGCTGATCCCGGTGTCGCCGACCCGGTTCCGGCTGGAGGGAATGCCGGGAATCGTCCTGACCTTTGCAAGGAAGGACGGGCCGGCCAGCTCGTTGACCGTCAGCGAGCCGGGGCGTCCGGACCTGATCGCGGTGAGGAAGCCGGGATGAGGGAGCGAATTCCCGCGGCTGGGAGTTCTTTCCCGAGGCCGGGGATGAGATCCCAAGCCCGGGAATGACATCCCAAGGGCGGGAATGACGTACGGAGGCCGGGAACGACGTGCCGGCCCCGGAAATGAAATCCCGGCGAGCTCCTGCAGCCAGGCGGGTCCCGGCGGCGCCCCCGGCAAGTGCCTGCCCTTCAACCCCTTCACGACCACCCCCGTCGAGCACGTCAACTGGGAGAAGGGGCCGCGGTTCGGCCAAGCCATCAACCCGCTCGGCTTCCAGCAGCCGCGGACCTACCGCTTCTCGGTCGGCATCCGCTTCTAGGCGAAGCTTTCGCTAGTGACGAAAAGGCCCCGGTCGCGTGACCGGGGCCTTTTGGTCTTGGCCCGGGACCTCTATATAACGCACCGCATCCTCCGCTATAGCCTATTCTGCAGCGTGCGCTACGGCAACTACGCCCTCGACCGCCTGCTCGGCACCCTGCCTTCGCAGTAACCGGCAATGCACCTCCCCGCCTGGTTCTTGTAGCAGGGCACGCTGGGCTACCGAGCCGGAGAGCTTCCTCGAGAAGGATGACCTCTCCTCCGGGCCATGCTCGAATGGCCGAGGCGCAAACGTTCGCCAGTCGTTGTGTGCTCGATCGATGGAGAGTTATGCTTCACGCGTGGCCTTCCCATGGGGAGAGACGAACTTCATGGCTAGCTTCCTCGGGCCAACGCAGTCCCCGCTCACAGACAACGCGAACCAGCGGCAACGAGTTACGACGATGGCGGGGATGGTCGTCCTCGACGAAAATGGATTGAAGCAGGCTCCTTCAACCTCTGGCACAGTTGCTCCTACGATTAGGCGTTCCTCGAAACGAAAGCCGCAACTTTGACGATCACGTAACCCATGCACGTTTCGTACTGAGAGAGTAGCCCAGAACCCCATGATTTGATAGTCGAAGCCTTCGTCGTGGGCTGCCGACGTTACTGCTGAGCGCCGGCTCAGCCATCCGCTCGCTCGGGTGGGTTGGCCGAGGGCCTCGCGCTCTTCTCTGCTTTATGCGCGTCGGCGATCAGTACCGCCATTGAAATATCCCGCATTGTGCTACCGAGCAATTTATTCGCCCCAAAAACTGCGATAATAAATGAAAGTACGCCTAGGATGAATCCAGCTTCTGCCGCTGCAGAAGCGATAAGCCAGGGCGCCAGCAACCTTCTCGCAGCAGTGCCGACGATGAGAGCAGTCGGAACAGTCGCTGAGGCTCGAAAATCAATATCCTCACGCGTGCCGAGGAGGGCCGCTGCCATGCTCGGTTGCAACATTTCCAAATACAGAAGCGCGACCCTCGCCGAAACCTGGTCTTTCGGCCCTGCTGTCCCCCGAACTATTACACTCGTCGCCAGTTGGTACATCGACTCCGTCTCCTTGGACCGCCTCTTATCCCATGATCTTTGAATCTTAAGAAGATTATTCATAACCAATAAGGTCGGCAACTTGATAATAAGAGCTGCGCAGTAAGGGACGATTATGCCGCCGATTATTATAAGGAATCCCACAACGAAGCTTGGCATCGTGGCGTGGTTCATGCTGGCAGCCATCGAATCAATTAACCTAGCGAAACCGAGAATCTTATCGCCTGTGCTCATTGCAATGAAGGCCGCAACGAGCCAAAGAACGCCGACGAAATAGTCGAAGATGTAAGGTCTAACAAGGTATATTCTGGATGCGTTTAGGTCCATTTCAAAATCCTCCCGTCATGTGCTACCGCCGGTTGCCTGCAAAGTCATAAAACCTTAACTGATGCGCGAAGTGTGCTGGCGCATCGATGAGCCTGGTCCTGGCTGCGGATACCGCGGGCGAAGGGGTTCGGGCTCCTGATCGACGATTTCGCACCTGCTACTATACCGCGGAACTTCACCGGATGCAAGACTTCTGCGATGGAGTGACAGAATATCGAGATAAATCTATGAGCGGCAGGATCCTTATTGAGGTACTTCGACACCTCACTGCACCGCGAGGGCTCGGGCGCAAGTCTCCCACTCGCTACAGGGTTTTCTGACCCAGACCTCGCAACGCACCGGATGAATTGGGGTGAGGATTCGAAAGTTGTTCCCGCTAGTCGCTCTCTTGTATCTTCAGCCGCCGCGTCTGACTGGCAAGAATCCACAGCAGAGGGCCAAGGCTGCTCGCTGCAGCTGTTATTATGATTATTAATAGCCACCAAGCGTAGACCTGCCAGGAGCCACCGGGCGGCCGCCGGAGGCTCTGTTCTGGTACGATCCGACACCGCATGCTACCGCCGGGGCGAAGTGAGGATCTGCAGTTAGCCTGGGAGGGCTTCCGTCACGTCCTGGGTCTGTATGGCAAGAACCTGGAGTCGCTCAACGAGGGTTGCTCCGCGGCGGCGATCGCGGAGGTCGAAGCGGGTCTGGGAATCCAGCTTCCTCCTTCTCTCGTCCAGCTTCTGCAGCTCGCCAACGGCCAGAAGAAGGACACTCCGGGCATCTTCAAGAGCGTGTCGGGCTGGGACGTCTACTGCCGCCACGCGTTTCTCGATCTCGAAGGCATTGCGGCGGCCTATCGGCGATTCGTGGAGTACGAGCTGCTGCTGACCGAATTCGGGCCGAGCGAGGTCCCCTTCACCGCCGATCAGGTCAAGGGACTGCACTCCGAGGCCTTCACCGTCGACCTGCGCGATGGAAGAGTCAGCTTGATCTGGACGGAAGCCGCCGATCCCTGGCTACCGCCCGAATGGCAGGTCTTGAGGTTCACCCGAGGCGCCAACCTCGCCGAGTTTCTTCGGGTCCAGACTTGGATGTACTGGTAACGCAAGGCCGATGAAGCTCACAGTCGCTCCTCTCACGCCAGATCGCTGGTCCGACCTCGAAGCGGTCTTCCATGCCAAGGGTTGCTCGGTCGCTCGTGGCTGCTGGTGCATGGCCTACCGTCTCAGCGGCTCACGCGAACCATTGCCGCCCGGGATGACCCGCGCTCAAGCGAATCGCGCTGGCCTCAAGGCGCTCGTCGATGCCGGCCATCCACCTGGCCTGATTGGCTATCGCGGCAAGGTCCCCGTCCGCTGGGTCTCCATCGGTCCACGTGAAGAGTACGCCAAGCTCAAGCGCTCGCCCGTCATGAAGGCTGTCGACGAGCAACCCGTCTGGTCGGTCATCTGCTTTGTGGTGCCGGCCGAGTACCGTGGCCAGGGTGTGGCACAAGCGCTCCTCACGGCGGCCGTTGCATACGCCAAGAAACAAGGCGCCACGCTGGTTGAGGCCTATCCTGTCGACAAGCCTACTCGTTCCAACGACGACTCCATGTGGTTCGGGGCCAAGTCCTTGTACGACAAAGCCGGCTTCAAGGAAGTGGCGCGTCGCAAGCCCCAGCGGCCTATCGTCCGCATCAAACCTGCCTGAGTCGCCCCCAACGGATCTCGCCGCGCGTCATCAGTCGGGCCAGACCTTGTCGATCGGGCTGGCCTTCGTTCGTCGTATGGTTAGGAGCGGGTTCCGAACGCTGGAGAATCTGGCGACTCCGCGCCACGCAAACGACAACGAGGAGACAAGACCCATGCGATTCCTCTCGATGGTCCGGATCGACGAGAAGACTGCCAAGGCACCAACCGAGCGACTGATGGCCGATATGGGCAAGCTGATGGAGGAGATGACCCAGGCCGGCGTACTGATCGACACCGCCGGGCTGCGGCCGACGTCCGAAGGCGTGCGTGTGCGCCTGCGCGGCGGCAAACTGTCGACGATCGACGGACCGTTCACCGAGACCAAGGAGGTCATCGGCGGCTACGCAATCCTCGAGGCGAAGTCGAAGGAGGAGGCGATCGAGCACACCCGGCGATTCCTCAGGGTCCACGGCGATGAGTGGGATATCGAGTGCGAGGTGCGCCAGCTGGACGGACCGGACTCCGGCGGCGAAGCGTAAGGGTGGTGGTGAAAGCCCGAGACGCTCATCCCCAACTCCCGCGCTCAGGAAGGCGCAGTCATGCGGAAGCTGAGGTAGGACAGGGCGCCCAGGACGAGGTAGCCGACCGACCAGGACCACGCCTCGGGCCCGTCCCCGACCGAGAGATGGGCGATGAGGGCCGAGACCAGAACGATCGTGAAGCCGGCATAGGCCCACTCCTTCAGGCGCGGCGGGGCCATGGGCAGGACCAGGACCAGCAGGCCCGCCAGCTTGGCCCAGCAAAGCTCGATCCGGAAATAGTTCGGGAAGCCGAGGTGGCTGAAGACCTGGGCGACCTGGGGCAGGCAGAGCTGGGCGTAGACGGTGAAACCC
>DATNKQ010000258.1:0-4095 GCA_035603315.1 Thermoanaerobaculia bacterium | reverse complement strand
CCGCCGGGGCGTCGGGCGTGCGGCGGGCCTGCGCGTGCAGGCGCTCGTGCACCAGGGCCGGCGCCGCCGCGTGGGCGGGGCCGGCGCTCCACTCCTCGACGATCTGCTGCCGTTCCTCCGCCGCCAGCAAAGGCAGCTCGGCCGCGCGCCGGCCGGGAGCGGCGGCCGCGGCCGCCAGCAGGCTCGCCAGGTGGCGCATCATGCGGCGCGCCGTGGCGGCCTCGAAGAGGTCGGCGTTGTAGTGCAGGTAGCCGGCCAGCCCCGCGCCCTCCTCCCACATCCAGAGGGCGAGGTCGGCGTTCACGCGGCCTCCCTCGTGGAGGTCGACGGCGGCGATCTCGAGGCCGGGGAGGACGATCCGCGGCACCGAGAAGTTCTGCAGCCCGAACATCGCCTGGAAGAGCGGCGTGCGCGAGAGGTCGCGCTCCGTCTCCAGCTCCTCGAGCAGCCTTTCGAAGGGCAGGTCCTGGTGCTCGTAGGCGCCGAGGGTCGTCTCGCGCACGCGCGTCACCAGCTCTCCGAAAGTCGGCGCCCCCCCCAGGTCGGTGCGCAGGACCAGGGTGTTGACGAAGAAGCCCACCAGGCGCTCGACCGCCTCCCACCGCCGGTTGGCGACGAAGGTGCCGACGTTGAAATCGTCCTGCCGAGCGTAGCGCTGGAGCAGCACGCAGAAGCCCGCCAGGAGGGTCATGAAGAGCGTCCTCCCTTCCGCCAGGCCGAGGGCGTGGAGACCCGCCGTGAGAGCTGGCGGCAGCCACACTTTCTCGAAGGCCCCGCGGGAGGTCTGCACCGCCGGACGCGGGCGGTCGGTGGGCAGGCGCAGGGCCTCGTCCGCGCCGGCGAGGTGCGACCGCCAGTAGGCCACCAGCGGACGCGACTCCCCGCCCGCCAGCCACCGCCGCTGCCAGGCGGCGAAGTCGACGTATTGGATTTCCAGCTCCGGGAGGGGCGAGGGCCGGCCCTCCACGCCGGCGCGGTAGAGCTCGGCGAGCTCGCGGATGAAGACGCCGAAGGACCAGCCGTCGAAGACGATGTGGTGCACGGTCAGGAGCAGGAGATGCTCGTCCGGCAGGAGCCGCAGGAGAGAGGTGTGCAGCAGGGGCCCGCGCGCAAGGTCGAAGCGGTGCCTCCCCTCCTCGGCGACCCGCCGGCGCACCTCCTCGTCCCTGGCCGCCGGCGGCAGGCCGGCGAGATCGACCGCCGGCAGCGCCAGCGCCAAGCGGCGGGCGATGACCGGCGCCGGCCGGCCCTCCGTCACGGCGAAGGTGGTGCGCAGGACCTCGTGCCGGCGGACGATCTCGTCGAGGCCGCGGCCCAGCGCCCCGCGGTCCAGCGCCCCGCGCAGGCGGAGCGCGAGCGGCAGGTTGTAGTCGGTCGATTCCGGCTCCAGCTGAACGAGGAACCATTGCCGGAGCTGGGGGAAGGACAGCGGCAGGTCGCCGTCCCGCGGGATGAGCGTGAGCGGCGTCCTGGAGCCAGCGGCGGCGGGATGGTCCGCCAGCTCGGCGGCGAGGTCGGCGATCGTCGGCCGTTGGAAGAGCGCGCGCAGGGGGACGTCCAAACCCAGCACCTTGCGCAGCCGCGCCACCAGCTGGGTGGCGAGCAGCGAATGCCCGCCGAGCTCGAAGAAATTGTCGTGGATGCCGACGCGGGCGATCCCCAGGACCTCGCTCCACAGTCCGGCCAGGAGCTCCTCGGTCGGCGTGCGGGGCGCCGCCCAGGCGCCCGCCGGCTCCGTCAGGTCGTCGCGGCGCGGCGCCGGCAGCGCGTTGCGGTCGAGCTTGCCGTTGGGAGTCAGCGGCAGGGCGTCCAGGGTGACGAAAGCGGCGGGCACCATGTACTCCGGGAGGACCCGGCGCAGCGCCTCCCGCAGCTGCCCGGACTCCGGATGCGGCCGGCCCGCCGGCACCAGATAGGCGACCAGGCGGCGGTCGCCCGGCGTGTCCTCGCGCGCCAGGACCACCGCCTCGCGCACCCCGGGCTGGTGGCCGAGGGCCGCCTCGATCTCTCCCAACTCGATGCGGAAGCCCCGTACCTTCACCTGCTGGTCGATCCGCCCCAGGAACTCGAGGTTGCCGTCGGGTCCGAAGCGCGCCCGGTCGCCGGTGCGATAGAGGCGCGCCCCCGGGTTCGCCCAGAGGTCCGCGAAAGGGTCGGGAACGAAGCTGGCGGCCGTCAGGCCGGGCGCGTGCGCATACCCCACGCAAAGGCAGGTGCCTGCCGCATCCCCGGAGGAGCCTTGGGCGTCGATGTCTCCCAGGGCGCCTCCGGCGCCCATTTGTCCGATATAGAGATCGCCCGGCACGCCGATCGGACAGGGATCGAGGCCGGCGTCGAGCACCAGGTAGCGAGCGTCGGCGATCGGCCGGCCGTAGGGGATGGAGGGCCAGCGGGGGTCCACCTCGCCGATCGGGTACCAGTTCGACCACACCGTGGCCTCGGTGGCCCCGCCCAGGCTCACCACCCGCGCCCCCGGGAAGGCCGCCCGCACGCGGTCCGGCAGAGTCACGGGAATCCAATCGCCGGAGAGCAGCACCAGGCGCAGCCGGCCCGCCGGGCTCGCCGCCGGCTCCGGAAAGAGGGGTGCGAGCTGCACCAGGGCCGCCGGCGCCGAGTCCCAGAGGGTGATCCCGCCCGCGCGCAGCAAATCCACCAGGCGATCCGGATCGCCCAGCTCCGCTTCCGTCGCGATGTGCACCGTGCCCCCCGCCGCCAGCACGCCGAAGAGGTCGTAGACCGAGAGATCGAAGCAGAGCGAGGTGACGAACAGCCCGCGATCGGCCGGCGCGACGCCGAAGGTGTGGTTCACCCACTCGACGAGATGGGCGGCGGGTCGGTGCTGGACGACGATCCCCTTGGGCTCGCCGGTCGAGCCGGAGGTGTGGATGACGTAGGCGACGTCGTCGGCCGATGCCACCGCCGGCGGGCGCCGGGAAGAGCAGCGCGCGGCGTGCCAGGCCGTCCACAGGCGCTTGCGGCGGCGGTGGGTGGCGGCGGGCGCGTCGCCGGCCCGAGTGAGCAGCACGTCGTAGCGGAAGCGCAGCTCGTTGGCGAAGCCGCTCTCGCGGTGGAGGATCGCCACCTCCCCCGCTTCCGGGAGCGCGCCGAAATCGGCGAAGAGGTCCTCGTCGAGGAACAGCTCGCGGCGCGGCCCAACTGCCGGGGCGGCCTGCCGGCCGCGGTGCTCGGCGATCGCCGCCGTCAGCTCCCACCGCCGCCGGGCGTCGAGGACGTCGGCGATCAGCAGCGCGCCGCCGGGAGCGAGCCGCGAGAGCGCCTGAGTCACGACCTGCCGCAGGTAGCGCGGCCCGGGGAAGAACTGGACGGTGCTCGCCAGGACGACGAGGTCGAAGCGGGCCTCGTCCGGCAGCAGCCGGTCGAGCTCGTGCGCGAACCCGGTCAACAGCTCGACATCGCCGCGGCCTAGGGCGGCCGCGCGGGCGCGGTTCCGCTCCTGGGTGAGCGGCGACGGATCGATGCCGACCGCGCGCGCCGTGCGGGCAGCCATCTCCCACAGGAGGAGGCCGGAGCCGCAGCCGATCTCGAGCACCCGCGCCTCCGGCCGCAGCCAGGGGCCTGCCAGGTCGAGGACCCGGTCGCGGTACTCGTCCACCTCGGCGTCGGCGAAGGGCAGGCCGGTGAAGGCGCTGACGAAGCCGCCGGCCCTCGCGCGGTCCACCGCCCGCTCGGCGACGAGGTCGAAGAGCCCGCGCACGCTCTCGGGGTCGAGCTCCTCGGGAGGCGACTCCGCATCGGCCACGGCCAGGCAGACGACGTCCCCGAGCGCCGGCAGCCGCCACTGCATCTCCTCGACCGTCGGCAGCTGCCGGCCGCCGGCGACGAGGGCGCGGGCCCCGGTGGCGGCGAGGATCGCTTCCACCCGCTCGGCCGGCCAGCCGGCGTCCAGGGGAACGTAGAAGGCCCCTGCCCCGAGAGCGCCCAGCACGGCCACCGGCATGTCGAGCGAGCGCTCCATCCACACTCCGACCGGCTGCCCGCGCTCGACGCCGGCCTCGCGCAGGAGGTTCGCCAGCCGGTTGGCCCGCGCCGCCAGGCCGCCGTAGGTCAACTCCTCGCCGGCGCACACGGCCGCCA
>DATNKQ010000231.1:0-3104 GCA_035603315.1 Thermoanaerobaculia bacterium | reverse complement strand
TGTCTCGGGCGCGAGCGCTTCCCCTTCCTCACCGGCCACCGCGACGTGCGGGTCCGCCGCCTCGATCTCTTTTTCGAGCTGGCGGACCCCGACGGCCGGGCCAGCCTGGAGGTGCGGTTCCTCGCCCGGCACGAGCGCGAGCACGGCGCCGAGGAGGCGTGCGAGTGCGGCGGCGTCGACATCGACTGCGTGGCCAGCGCCGAGTGGCCGTGCCTCTACCACGGCGTGCTCGACCTCTCCCACGGCGAGCCCGACCGGCTGGGACACGGCCGCGAGCACGATCTCGGGACGCTGCGCTTCCCGTGCGAAGCGGGCGCCATCACCCGCGCCTTCCTGGTCTGCGGCTATGACGTCCCTTTGACTCTTTGCGCCGGGGCTACTTAGAGCCTGGACACCGTTCATTCGTGCGCGCCCAACGATGCTGGTGGCATCGCCCTCGCCCTGATCGCCAATCGCCAGGCTGCCGTCACACTGGAAGCGGCCCTGTGCCAGCGCACAAGGCCCGGTCCAAGCCGCTGGCGGCTTCGACATCCCACCCCACCTCAATTCGCGGGTGTGCCCCTGTCGCTCGGTGCCCGGTCCCAGAACCCGATCGCTCCGAGGATTTTCGCCGCCCCCGCGAGGTTAGTCGCGCAACTCCCCGAGTTGCCAGGTCGAATACGGGTCGTTTACGAGGAGAGAACGGGCCAAGGTATTGAAGGGCTGCTTCCCGCCGAAGGCTTCAACGAGATCCTCAATGAGGACGACTCTTGCGTGCCTGGTTGGTAGTGTCGTCTGCCTCCCCCAACGTGACCATACAGACCGCCGCAGAACGAGCCACCAGGGCTCTGCGACCAACCATGAGCCGTCCTCCGTTGAGGCACAGAGAGTGGAATCCTTCGGAAATCGGAAGTTCCGCTCCAGTAACGACACCATTGAACCTTTGAGACGGCCGTTCTTGAGGTGCGTGCAGCTGGCGAAGAATCGATTCCTGAAAGCCCCAGGGCTCAAGCGATCGCGGCCAAGTTTCAGCTCGAACACGGCTGCCTTACCACTTGCTGCGGTGCAGAGGATGTCCGCCCTTTGCATGCCATCGCACTGGTAAGTAGAAGTGCCTACCTTTAGGCGCATTGTCGCGGCCTCAGGCAGAAAGCTGACGGAGGTCTGAGGCCTGCGTGCTTGAGCCCGTCGGCCAGGGCCTGCGACGACGACACGCACCTCACAGTATCCAACTGCCCCTTCTTAGCAAGATCACCGGGTCGGGGCATACCTCGTCTTCCGACAGTATTCTAGCTCGATTCGGAGGCGGTGCGGAAAGGGGGCCATCACGCAGAGGTCATCGCACCACGGGGCCCCTGAAGGAGGAGGAGAAAGCCGTCCCGGGCGCTCGGCGAGGGCAAAAGCTCGCCCTTTGACAGAAACAGTCTGATTTTAGTAAATTAAGTTGGTGAAGAAGCCATCTCTCGAGGCGGTCACGAACGTGACGATCATCGTCTTCTGTCTCGTCGTGGGCTTCGTGCTGATCCGGACGCACTTCTTCCCACCCCAACCTCCGGCGGCGCAGGTAGCGATCCGGAAGGGGGACCGCGTAGAGATCCTCAAGCGAACAGTGCCGTCGGGGTCATCACGAGCTCTCCTCTTGGCCTTGAGTCCCCAATGTGGATTCTGCAGCCAGAGCATCCCCTTCTATCGGCGGCTGGTTGCAGAACGGGTTCGCGGGCGGCCCCGTCATCTCTCTCTGGTCGGAGTGGTCGCGAACGCGGCCCAGATCCCGGAGGAAAAGCAGCTTCTAGCGGCAGCTGGCGTGGAGCTCGATCATTGGGCCGCGATCGACTTCACGGCCGCCCGCCTGCCGGGGACCCCGACACTGGTCCTCCTCGACGATAGCGGCCGAGTGGACGAGGTCTGGGTCGGCAAGCTCGATGGCCCCGCCGAAGAGAGAGTCGTCGAACGCCTAGCAGGGTCGATCTAAGCGGCTGCGAAGCTAGGGTTCGAAGCGCTCGTGGTTCAAGAACGCGAGCCTGCAGCTTCTCGCTCCGACCTCGATCGACGTAACCCGCGAGAAGTCGAGCCGGAGCTCGAAAAGCTTCCCGCGCGGCACTCCAACGAGGCCCGACAGGAGCGCGCGTAAGCTGCCGCCATGGACGACGGCGACCACCACGTCGGCTCCCCTCCTTCGGCAGTCCGCGAACCAGGCGAGGACCCGCCGCGAGAGCTCCTCGAACGTCTCGCCGGCGGGCGGTGCGACGTCCCACCAACGCTGCGACCATGCGGCGAGGAGGGACGCATCGCGCCGGTGAACCTGCTCCCAGGTCATTCCCTCCCATTGTCCAAACGACAGCTCGCGCAGCCGGGGATCGATTTGCGCGGCGACGCCGAGGTGGTCGGCGAGAAGTCGGGCGGAGTCGGCTGCGCGGCGGAGGTCACTCGCCACGAGGAGATCGGGGATTGGGCCCCGCCAGGACGCAGCGAGATCTGCGACCGCACGGGCGCCGGCTTGGGAGAGAGGCCGGTCGAGGTGTCCCACCACTCGGCTCCGGCTGGCCACGGCCTTGCCGTGCCGGACGAGGACGAGCCGCCTCACGACGCGGCCGGCCAGCGGGCGGCCAAGACGAGAAGGATGGTGAGCTCGGCAAGCTGGATCGTGGCGCCCAGACAGTCGCCGGTGATGCCGCCTAGGCGCGCGCGGAAAAAAAGGCCCGCGGCGACGGCGACGGCCGCCACGGCGGCCAGCGCGGGGATCGCGCTTGAGCCGAGAGCCAAGGCGGCGATGAGGACGGCCAGAGCCGTGCCGGCAGCGACCCGGCGGCCCGAAACCCGGCCGGCAAGCGGTCTTCCCAAGCCGCCGGCGGGCCGCGCGTAGGGCAGCCGCCAGGCGAGCGGCAGGGTCGTCCAGCGGCTGAGGGCGTGGACGGCGAGGAGGGCCGCGGGAGCCTGCGCCGCCGGCAGGGCGGCGAGCGCGGCGACCCGGCCGACGACGAGGAGAACCAAGGCGAGGGCGCCCGAGGCGCCGATGCGGCTGTCCCTCATGACCGCCAGCATCCGCTCGCGGTCGCGGCTCGCGGCCAGAGCGTCGAAGAGGTCCGTCCAACCGTCCTCGTGGAGGCCGCCGGTGACCGCCGCCG
>DATNKQ010000515.1:0-9428 GCA_035603315.1 Thermoanaerobaculia bacterium | reverse complement strand
GACCGGGATCCAGCCGATGCCCATCGACTCGTCGAAGTTGCGGTCGGCGGAGACGTACCCGCGCCCCTTCTTCACCTGCGCCTGGAGCTTGAGCCGCGCCTCCTCGTTCAGGGTGGCGATGTGGACGCTGGGATCGTAGATCTCGATCTGCGGGTCCTCCGTCATCTGGCCCGCGGTGACCGTCCCCGGGCCCTCGACGTCGATAGACAGGACCTTGCCCTCTTCCGAGTGCAGATGGATGGGCACCTGCTTCAGGTTGAGGATGATGTCGGTGACGTCCTCGACCACCCCGGGGATGGACGAGAACTCGTGGAGCACGCCCTCGATGTTGATCGCCGTCACCGCCGCCCCCTCGATCGAGGAGAGCAGGCAGCGGCGGAGGGCATTGCCGATCGTCGTGGCGAAGCCCCGCTCGAACGGCTGGGCCATGAACTTGCCATAGGTCTGAGTAAGCGTATCGCTCTCTATCTCGACGCGCTTGGGGCGCTGAAAACCTTTCCAAAGCATAGAAACTCCTTCGTGTCTTGGCCGCTAGACGAGCTAGCGGCTGTAGAGCTCGACGATCAGCTGCTCCTGGATCGGGAGCTTGATGTCCTCACGCATGGGCAACCGTACCACCTTGCCGCTGACGTTCTCCGCGTCCAGCTCCAGCCACTCGGGGACGCCGCGCCCGCGCGCGGTCTCGACGCTCGAGCGGATAAGGGCGTTCTTGCGGCTGGCCTCCTTGACGCCGACCGTCTGGCCGGCCTTCACCTGATAGGAGGGGATGGAGGTCTTCCTGCCGTCCACCTGCACGTGCCCGTGGCGCACAAACTGGCGCGCCTGCGCCCGCGAGGCGGCGAACCCGAGGCTATAGACGACGTTGTCCAGCCGCTTCTCGAGCATCACCAGGAGGTTCTCGCCGGTGATCCCCTTCTTCCTGTCCGCCTCCTCGAAATAGGTGCGGAACTGGGCCTCGAGCACCCCGTAGATGCGCTTGACCTTCTGCTTCTCGCGCAGCTGCAGGCCGTAGCCCAGGGTGCGGCGTCCGCGCCGCGTGCCGTGCTGGCCCGGCGGGAAGTTGCGGCGCTCGACGGCACACTTCTCCTTGAAGCAGCGGTCGCCCTTCAGAAACAGCTTCATCCGCTCGCGGCGGCAGAGCCGGCAAACGGGTCCCGTGTATCTCGCCACTGGTTCTCTCCTAGATCGTCCTCTCCCCGAGGCTACGGGGACTCCTGCTCCGGAAGACGCCCGGCGGGGATCCCGGAACGTCCGGGGTCTTCTGGAACCCGCCGGCTCCTCGGTCTCGAATGACGGCTCAGACCCGCCGCCGCTTGCGCGGCCGGCAGCCGTTGTGGGGGATGGGGGTCACGTCCTTGATCGACTTGACCTCGATCCCCGACGCCTGCAGCGCGCGGATCGCCGACTCGCGCCCCGCTCCCGGCCCCTTGACCAGGACGTCGACGGAGCGCAGACCAGCGTCCTTCGCCCCGTTGCCGGCGTTCTGCGCCGCCACCTGGGCCGCGAAGGGCGTGCCCTTGCGCGAGCCCTTGAACCCGATGCGGCCGGCGGAGGACCACGACAGGAGGTTCCCTTCCGGGTCCGCGATCGAGATGATGGTGTTGTTGAACGTCGCCTGGATGTGCGCGACGCCGTGTGGCACCAGGCGCTTTTCCTTCTTCTTGGCGCCCTTACGATCCTTCTTACCTTCAGGCTTGGCCATTTTATTCCCCGGTTACTTCTTGACGGCCTTCTTCTTGCCCGCCACGGCACCGCGGCGCGGTCCCTTCCTGGTGCGGGAGTTGGTCTGCGTGCGCTGCCCGCGAACGGGCAGCCCTTTGCGGTGACGGACGCCGCGATAGCAGCCGATCTCCATCAGCCGCTTGATGTTCTGGCTGACCTCCTTGCGCAGGTCGCCCTCCACCCGCCCTTCGTCCGTGATCACCTTGCGGATGCGGCGCGCCTCGTCCTCGGTCAGGTCCTTGACCTTGGTCGTCGGCGGGACGTCGGACTTCGCCAGGATGTCCTGGGAGCGCGAGCGGCCGATGCCGTAGATGTACGTCAGCCCGACCCAGACTTGCTTGTTCTGGGGCAGGTCCACCCCTGCGATGCGTGCCATAGTTTTTCCCTATCCCTGACGCTGTTTATGCTTCGGGTTGTCGCAAATCACCCGCACCACGCCCTTCCTACGGACGATCTTGCACTTCGGGCAGATCCGCTTCACCGACGAACGTACTTTCATCACCGACTCCTTCCCATCCGTCTACTTCAACCGGTAGACGATGCGACCCCGGTTGAGGTCATAGGGCGACAGCTCCACCAGCACCCGGTCGCCCGGGAGAATGCGGATGAAGTGCTTCCGCATCTTGCCCGAGATGTGGGCCAGCACCTGGTGCTTGTTCTCGAGCTCGACCCGGAACATCGCGTTCGGGAGCGGCTCGACCACCGTCGCCTCGACTTCGATCGCTTCTTCTTTTTTCGACAAAGTGCCTCTCTTGCCTCAATCCGTTCCGTAGCGCTGCGCAACGGGGTCGATCTGCGGGCGGTGCTCAAACTCGCCCTGCGGGCTCAAACAGTTGCGCTCCGTCCTCGCTCGACCCCGCTGCGCAGCCGCATCTCTCATACCAGCCCGAGCACCCGCGCACCGCCGCCGGTGACCGCCACCGAGAACTCGAAATGGGCCGACAGCGAGCCGTCCGCCGTGCGCGCCGTCCAGCCGTCGGGGTCGACGCGGATGTCGGAGGAGCCGGCGTTGACCATCGGCTCGATGGCCAGGACCAGCCCCGGCTTCAGCTTGGGGCCCTTCCCCGGCTCGCCGAAGTTGGGCACCTGGGGGTCCTCGTGAAGCGCCGTCCCGATGCCGTGGCCCGAGAACTCGCGCACCACCGAGAAGCCGTTCGCCTCGGCGTGCGCCTGCACGGCGTGGCCGATGTCCGAGAGCCGCGCCCCCGGCCGCACCTGCTCGACCGCCAGCCGCAGGGCCTCCTCCGTCACCGCCAGCAGCCGGCTCGCCTGCTCGCCGACCCGGCCGACGGCGAAAGTGCGCGCCGCGTCGCCGTAGTAGCCCTTGTAAAGAACCCCGCAGTCGATGCCCACGATCTCCCCGTCCCTGAAGGGCACGCCGTTGGGGATGCCGTGGACGATGACGTCGTTGACCGAGATGCACAGCGTCGCCGGATAGCCCCGGTAGCGCAAAAAGGCCGGGACGCCGCCGGCGGCACGGATGGTCTTCTCGGCGTAGCGATCGAGCTCCCGCGGCGTCGCCCCGGGGACGATCCGCTCGCCGATGCCCTCGATCACCTGGAGGACGATCCGGTTGGCCGCGTCCATCAGCTCGATCTCGCCGAGGGTCTTCAAGACCGTCACGCGGTCACCCCGGCGGCGCGATCGAGAGGGGCGAGAGAGGCGAGACCGGCGAGCGCGGCCATCATCTGCGCGGTCACCTCGCCGACCGGGCGATAGCCGTCGATCGGGCGGAGAAGACCCAGCCGCTCATAATAACCGATCAGAGGCGCGGTTTTTTCCCGATACACCCTGAGCCGCTCACGCACCACCTCTTCCCGGTCGTCCGCACGGTGGCGCGCCACCGCCCGCCGCACCAGCTCGTCTTCCGGCACCTCGACCGAGAGGACGGCGTCGAGCCGCGATCCGGCCGCTCCGAGGATCTCCTGCAGCGTCTCCGCCTGGGGGAGCGTCCGCGGGTAGCCATCCAGGAGGAAGCCGGCCCCGGGGCCGGTACGGCCGAGCCGCTCGCGCACCACCCGCGCCATCGTCTCGTCGTCGACCAGCGCCCCGGACTTCATGATCCCTTCGACCAGGCGGCCCAGGTCGGTCCCCGCCGCCACCGCCTCGCGCAGCATGTCGCCGGTCGAGATGGCCGCCACCCCCAACGCCCGCGACAGCACCTCGGCCTGAGTGCCCTTGCCCGAGCCCGGAGGCCCCAGGAGCACCACCCTTGCGGAACGGCCGGAGCCGTCCCCGGGGGCCGGCGCGGCCTCAGCCGCGTCGGCCACGCACTCGGCCTTTCTTCATGAACCCCTCGTAGTTGCGCATGACGAGCTGGCTCTCGATCTGCTGGATGGTGTCCATCGCCACGCCGACGACGATGAGGAGCGAGGTGCCGCCGAAGTAGAAGTTGATCCCCATTCCCTGCGTCACCCAGTCCGGGAGGAACGCCTCCATCCGCTCGCCCACCAGCGGCAGATAGCGGGCGTGGAAGCCGGTGAGCAGGAACTCCGGGAGGACCGACACCGCGGCCAGGTAGAGGGAGCCGACCAGGGTCAGACGGGTGAGGATGCGGTCGATGTACTCCTCCGTCCGCTTGCCGGGGCGGATGCCGGGGATGAAGCCGCCGTACTTCCGCATGTTCTCCGCCACGTCCGCCGGGTTGAAGATGATCGAGACGTAGAAGTAGGAGAAGAAGACGATGGCGATCACCTGCAGGAGGTAGTAGATCGGCGCGCCGTAGCTCAGATACGTCGTGATGTCCTGCACCCACCGGTTGGCCTTGAACATGGGAATCGCCCCGATGGTCGTCGGCACCATGATCACCGAGCTGGCGAAGATCACCGGGATGACGCCTCCCTGGTTGACCCGGAGCGGCAGGTAGGTGCTCTGGCCGCCGTAGATCTTGCGGCCCACGACGCGCTTGGCGTACTGCACCGGGATGCGGCGCTGCGCCCGCTCCATGTAGACGATGAAGGCGACGACCAGAAGCATGAAGACGAGGAGCGGCACGATCTTCAGCAGGTCGAGGCTGCCGCGCTGCAGGCTCGCGGCCGTGTTGCCGATCGCCGGGATGATGCCGACGACGATGCCGGCGAAGATGATCAGCGAGATGCCATTGCCGACGCCGCGCTCGCTGATCTGCTCGCCCAGCCACATGACGAAGGCCGTGCCGGTGGTCAGCGTGATGACGGTCATCACCCGGAAGCCCCACCCCGGGTGCGGCACGAGGGTGATGCCGTTGGCGTTGACGCTCTCCAGGAAGATGGCGATGCCGGTGCCCTGGATGATCGAGATGGCGACCGTCCCGTAGCGCGTGTACTGGGTGATCTTCCGCCGCCCCAGCTCGCCCTCCTTGGAGAGCTTCTCGAGGTACGGCCAGACGACGGTGAGGAGCTGCAGGATGATCGACGCCGTGATGTACGGCATGATGCCGAGCGCGAAAACGGCGATGCGGCGCAGGCTGCCACCGGTGAAGGTGTTGACGAAGCCCAGGAAGGTGTTCTCCGCCTGCTTCATGAACTCGAAGAGGGCGTTGGGGTCGATACCCGGCGTCGGGATGTGGCAGCCGATGCGATAGACCGCCAAGAGGCCGAAGGTGAAGAGGATCCGCTTGCGCAGGTCCGGGACGCTGAAGATGTTGCGGAAACTTTCGATCACGCTGAGAGCTCCTCGCAGCGACCGCCCGCCGCCTCGATCTTGGCGCGCGCCGATTTGCTGAACTTGTGGGCCGACACCGTGAGGGCGCGGGAGATCTCGCCCTCGCCCAAAACCTTGAGGGGCTTGCCGCGGCGCACCAGGCCGCGCGACGCCAGACTCTCCGGCGTCACTTCGGCCTCGAGGTCGGCGATCTCGCCCAGCGTGCCGACGTTCACCACCGTGAACTCCACCTTGAAGATATTGGTGAACCCGCGCTTGGGCACCCGCCGGACGAGGGGCATCTGGCCGCCCTCGAATCCGGGCCGTCCCTGGTAACCGGAGCGCGACTTCTGCCCCTTCTCGCCCTTGCCGGCGGTCTTGCCCAGCCCGGAGCCCGGGCCGCGGCCGACCCGCTTCTTGGAATGCTTGCTCCCCTTGGCGGGAGAGAGATCGTGCAGGTTCATGACGGCTCCTCGACAATCTCCAGCAGGTACTCGATCTTCTTCACCGCGCCGCGCACGGCCGGGGTGTCCTCGCGCACCACCTCGTGACGGATCCGCCGCAGGCCGAGCCCCCGCAGGACCTCGCGGTGGGTGCGGACCGTGCCGATGGCGCTCCGCACCTGGCGGATGCGGATCGTCTTGCCCTTCGTCTTCTTCTTCTCAGTCTTCGCAGCTTTCGCAGCCATGTCGCTTCCCCTCGAAGTACCCTGATCCTAGGCCCGATTCAGGCCGACGGCGCCGCCGGGGCGGTCTCCGCCGCGGGCTTGGCCTCGACGGGAGGCGCCGCGGGCGCCGCGGGCGTCGGAGTCATCGGAGCCGCCACGGCTGCCGCGGTCGACGCGCCGGCGGCGTCCAGGCCGCGCAGGCGGCGGACGTCCTCCTCCCGGCGCAGCGCCAGGAGGGCGTGGAACGTCGCCTTGACGACGTTGTGCGGGTTGGTCGAGCCGAGCGACTTGGTGAGGATGTCCTGGATGCCGGCGGTCTCGACGACCGCCCGCACCGGGCCGCCGGCGATGACCCCCGTCCCCTCCGAGGCGGGCTTGATGAGTACGCGCCCGGCGCCGAAGACCCCCAGCGCCTCGTGCGGGATGGTGGTCCCCTTCAAGGGCACCTGCACCATGTTCCGCTTGGCGATCTCGATCCCCTTGCGGATGGCCACCGGGACCTCCTTCGCCTTGCCGGCGCCGTAGCCGACCTTGCCGTTGCCGTCGCCGATCACCACCAGGGCGGAGAACGAGAAGTTCTTTCCCCCCTTGACCACCTTGGTCACCCGGTTGATGTGGACGACCTGCTCGAAGAACTCGCTCTCGCGCTCGAAATCCCTGGCCAAAGCTCTCTCCTTAGCGGTTCGTAGGCCGGGCCTAGAACTGCAGTCCCTTTTCGCGGGCGGCTTCGGCGACCGCCTTCACGTTGCCGTGGTAGATGTAGCCGCCGCGGTCGAAGACGACCCTCTCGACGCCCTTTGCCTTGGCGCGCTCCGCGATGGTCTGTCCGACCAGCTTGGCGGCCGCCTGGGTGGCGGCCGAGCCGGTCGTCAGCTGCTGCCGGATCTCGGCGTCGGCCGAGCTCGCCTGGGCGAGCGTCGTCCCGCGGTCGTCGTCGATCACCTGCGCGTAGACGTACTTCAGGCTCTTGTAGACCGCCAGACGCGGCCGCTCCGCCGTGCCCCGCACCCGGCTCCGCACCCGCAGGTGGGCGCGCTCGCGGCGCTGCCGCTTCTTCCGCATGGTCTTGGTGACGTGCTCGGTCATACCTACTTGCCCCCGGCCTTGCCGACCTTGCGGCGCAGGACCTCGTTGGTGTACTTGATGCCCTTGCCCTTGTAGGGGTCGGGCCGGCGCAGCCCGCGGATCTCGGCCGCCACCTGACCCACCTTCTGGCGGTCGGCGCCCGAGACGGTGATGCGGTTGGCCTTGGCGTCGATCTCGACCTTGATCCCGGCTGGGATGTCGAAGATCACCGGGTGCGAGTAGCCCAAGGCGAACTGCACCTGCGCCCCCTTGACCTCGGCGCGGTAGCCGACGCCGACGATGTCGAGCTGCTTGACGAAGCCGGCGGAGGCGCCCTGGACGGCGTTGGCCAGGAGCGCCCGCATGAGCCCGTGCTTGGAGCGCTCGGGGCCGCTCTCGCCGCTCCTCGAGATGGTCACGACGTTGCCGTCGACGGCGACGGGGTAGCCGTCGAGGACGGTCTGCTGGACCTTCCCCTTGGGCCCCTCGGCGGTGAAGAGCCCGTCTTTCATCTCCACCCGGGTCCCCGCGGGGACCGCAATGGGCATCTTGCCGATACGCGACATGGAACGAACCTCCCGACCTAACCGTTGACTACCAGATCTCGCACAAGAGCTCGCCGCCGATCCCGCGCTCGCGCGCCTGGGCATCGGAGAGCAGACCCTTCGAAGTCGACACGATGGCTACACCCAGGCCGTTTCTCACCGGCTGGATCTCGCGCGCTCCGCGGTAGACCCGCCGGCCCGGCTTGCTGATGCGGGTCAAGCTGTTGATGGCGGGCGCGCCTTCCGGGCTGTAGCGCAGGAAGATGCGCAGGGTGCCGGTGAAGGGGCCCTCCACGTGGCGAAAGTTCTTGATGAACCCCTCGTCCTTGAGCAGCTTGCACACCTCGAGCTTGAGCTTCGAGGAGGGGACGTCCAGCCGGTCGTGCTTGGCCAGATGGGCGTTTCGGATCCGCGTCAGCAGATCCGAGATGGGGTCGGTCATGCTCATCGTTTCTCTCCTAAAGCCTCGCGCGAGGACGACGGAAGCGCCGCTTACCAACTCGCCTTGATGACGCCCGGGAGATACCCCTGGAGCGCCAGGTCCCGCAGGTGGATGCGGCAGAGCCCGAACTTGCGGTAGTACCCGCGCGGGCGGCCGCACAGTCTACACCGGTTCCGGTGCCGCCCCTCGAATTTCAGCTTCTTCCGCTCTTTCGCTACCTTCGCTGTGGTCGCCACAAACGCCTCCTAGTGCTGGAACGGCATGCCGAGCTCGCGCAGCAGGTACTGCGCCCGCTCGTCGTTGCCGGCTGTCGTCACGATCGTGATGTTCATCCCCTTGGGGCGCTCCACCTTGTTGTAGTCGACCTCGGGGAAGATCAGATGGTCGCGGATGCCCAGGGTGTAGTTGCCCCTCCCGTCGAAGCTCTTCGACGGGATGCCGCGGAAGTCGCGCACGCGGGGGAGCGCCACCGCGATCAGGTGGTCGAGGAACTCCCACATGCGCTCGCCGCGCAGCGTCACCCGGCAGCCGATCGGCATCCCCTCGCGCAGCTTGAAGGCGGCGATCGACTTCTGGGAGCGGGTCACCGTCGGCTTCTGGCCGGCGATCGCCGCCATCTCCTCGACCGCGTCGTCGAGGATCTTGATGTTCTGGATCGCCTCGCCCATCCCCATGTTGAGCGAGATCTTCTCGACTCGCGGCACCGCCATGAGGTTGTCGATGCCGAACTCCTTCTTGAGCTTCGGCACCACCTCGTCGGCGTACAGCTTCCGCAACCGCGGCACGTAGTTCGGGTCGCGCTCGGAGGGGCCGGTCTCGGTGTGCTTGACGGCCTTCGATTCTTTCTTCTTCGCCATGTCGGACCTCTATAGACTCATGCGCTTCGGGTGACGATCTAGCTGAAGGTGGCGCCGCACTTCTTGCAGACGCGCTGGCCGGGGCCGTCGTCGACCCGCTTCCTGCCCAACCGCGAGGGGGCGCCGCACTCCGGGCAGATCACCATCAGGTTCGAGATCTGGATCGGCGCCTCGCGCTCGAGGATGCCGCCGGCGATCCCCTTCTGGGGATTGGGGCGGGTGTGCCGCTTCATCATGTTGACGTGCTCGACCAGGGCCTTGCCGTCGCCGGCGAAGACCCGCATCACGCGGCCCCTCGCCCCGCGGTTCTTGCCCGCCAGGACGAGCACCTGGTCGTTCTTCTTGACGTTCAGCTTCGGCTTGACGTTCAGCTTCGGCATCTCTAGATGACCTCCGGCGCCAGCGACACGATCTTCATGAACCGCTTCTCGCGCAGCTCGCGCGCCACCGGGCCGAAGACGCGCGTGCCGATCGGCTCGCCGGCGTCGTTGACCAGGACCGCCGAGTTG
>DATNKQ010000212.1:0-2680 GCA_035603315.1 Thermoanaerobaculia bacterium | reverse complement strand
GGCGGGCGATCGTGGCGGGGAGCGACGCCGACCTCGAGGAGTGGATCGCCTCCTGGGAAGGGGATGAGCAGGCGTTCCGCGCCGAGCGCGAGGAGATCCTCCTCTACCGATGAGAGAGCCCCACGTCCTGCGCGTCGAGGAGGGACCGGAGCGCTTCGCGGCGCTCTTCCGCGCGGCGTCGGAGGCCGGCCTACGGGTCGGCTGGCTGGAGCTGGCGGCGGCCTCGCCGCTGCCGGAAGGTCTCGCGACCGCCGCCGCTCTGGGCGTGCTGCGGGCGGTCGCCGCCAGCGGCGGCAGGAGCGTCGCCGTCAAGCCGCTGCGCGGCGAGCCGGTGCTCCGCGACCTCCTCCGCGAGCACTTCCGCGGCTGCGCCCTGGTGTTGGTGCAGGGGAAGATCGACCGGCCGAGGCTGGAAGCGGACGGCGACGCCTGGATCGTGCGGAGCGTCAGCCCCGTCGATGCGGTCGAGGGGATCGAGCGCTTCGAGATCGCGGCGCTGGTCGCCGCCCTGCGCAAGCCGCGGCCCTGGAACGCCGGCGCCGCGGCTCCGCCGTAGAGACTCTTTTCGACCCCTCCGCGGCACCCTCCTGGTAGGCAGGTTGGTTGGCGATCGGTTGGCGGGTAGGAAGAAACCCGCTAAGATTGCCGCAATGCGGCGAAGCCCGTCCTCCAAAACCTCCCTGACTGAGAGCCTGTGAAGAATTGCCGAGATCGAGCCATTACCCCCGGACCGAAAGGCACGTCATCCCGGTTGTCATCCCGAGCGAGAGCGAGGGACCTGGGGGGAGGGTGGCGCGAAGGCCGTTGCTACCAGAGGTTTTGGAGGCCTCCCCGCCGCCCAGGTCCCTCGCTCCCGCTCGGGATAACAGGCCCTAAGTTCTCGCGCGGCAACGGAGTCGCGAGAAAAACTCACATGCTCTGAGATGAATGAGATGACTGAGACGACCGAGACGATCCGCTTCTTCCTGCCCGGCCCCAGCTACGTGCTGGAGGAGATCCGCCAAGCGATGACCCGGCCCATGGCGGGCCACCGCTCGGCCTCCTTCAAGGCCCTCTATCTGACCTTCGCCGAGCGGCTGCCCAAGGTGCTCCGCACCGAGGGCGACGTGATGATCGCCACCGGCAGCTCGACCCTGATCATGGAGAGCGCCGTCCTCTCGACGGTGTCGCAGGACGTCCTCAACCTCACCTGCGGCGCCTTCTCCGAGCGCTGGCACGACATCAGCCGCGCCCTGGGCAAGAGCGCCGACCGGGTCGCCGGCCCCTGGGGCCAGCCGGTCGATCCCGACCTCGTGCGCTCGGCGCTGCGCCGCAAGCGCTACGAGGCGGTGACGTTGGTGCACAACGAGACCTCGACCGGGGTGATGAACCCGCTGGCCGACGTCGCCCGCGCCATCCGCGAGGAGAGCGACGCCCTCATCCTCGTCGACAGCGTCTCCTCGCTGGGCGGGGCGCCGGTCGAGACCGACGCCTGGGGGCTGGACGTGGTCCTCGCCGGCACCCAGAAGGCGATCGCTCTCCCTCCCGGGCTCACCCTCTTCACCCTCTCCGAGCGCGCCGCCCAGCAGGCGGCCCGCGTGCCGCACCGTGGCTTCTACACCGACCTCCTCCGCTACCGCGACAAGCACCGCGAGGGAGGCTTCATCACCACCCCGGCGATCCCCCTCCTCTACGCCCTCGACCCGCAGCTCGACCGCATCCTCGCGGAGGGGATGGAGGCGCGCTGGGCGCGGCACGCCCGGCTCCTCCGGCGCACGGAGGAGTGGGCGGCGGAGAGCGGCTGCGCTTACGCCTCGTCGCCCGCGGCGCGCTCGTTGACCGTGAGCTGTCTGAAGCCGCCCGAGGGGGTATCGGCGCCGGCGATCGTCAAGGGCCTCGCCGACCGCGGCTTCACCGTCGGCGGCGGCTACGGCGACTGGAAGCCCTCCACCTTCCGCATCGGCCACATGGGCGAGGTGCGCGAGAGCGACCTCGAAGGTCTCCTGGCGGCCCTCGACCAGGTGCTGGCCGGGGCCGCGGTGGCGGCTCGCTGAGGCGTCCATGCAGCGCATCCTGATCGCCGACTCGCTCGATCCCTCCGGCCTCGAGCTCCTGCGCGCCTCCGGCGCGGAGGTCCACCTGCTGACGGCGGAGGAGCGGCCGCGCCTCCCCGAGCTCCTCGGCGACTACGACGCCCTCGTCGTCCGCAGCATGACCAAGGTCACCGCCCAGCTCCTCGCCGCCGGCAAGCGGTTGAAGGTGGTGGGGCGGGCGGGCATCGGCGTCGACAACGTCGACGTCGCCGCCGCCACCGAGGCGGGCATCCTGGTCGTCAACGCCCCCACCGCCAACCTGCTGTCGGCGACCGAGCACACCTTCGCGCTCCTCCTCTCGCTGGCCCGCAACGTGCCGGCGGCGGACGCCTCGATGAAGGCCGGCGTCTGGGACCGCAAGAGCTTCGTGGGGGTCGAGCTGCAGGGCAAGATCCTGGGGATCATCGGCTTCGGGCGCATCGGCCAGCGGGTGGCGGTGCGCGCCCGCGCCTTCGACATGCAGGTGCTGGCCTACGATCCCTTCCTCGACGCCCAGGCGGCGCGGCGCCTGGAAGTCGAGCTCCTGCCGCTCGAGGAGCTCCTGCCGCGCGCCGACGTCGTCACCCTGCACACCCCGCTGACCGAGCAGACCCGCGGCCTCCTGGACG
>DATNKQ010000509.1:0-2698 GCA_035603315.1 Thermoanaerobaculia bacterium | reverse complement strand
CTGGAGGCGCGGCGAGCCGCTGGCCGGCGAAGTCCCCGAGGTCGACCCCCATGCCACCCGCCGCACCGGCCAGCCGCTGGCGGACCCCGCCGCCACCCGGCGCACCGAGCGCCCGGCCGGCTCGCC
Organism: Thermoanaerobaculia bacterium; assembly: GCA_035603315.1. GTDB lineage: Bacteria > Acidobacteriota > Thermoanaerobaculia > Multivoradales > UBA5704 > DATNKQ01. The sequence continues at coordinate 2,572 of DATNKQ010000509.1, read as the reverse complement.
GGGGGAGCCCACCCGCCGCACCGGCACGGACGCCACAACTCCCGCCGTACCCTCCCGCTGGCGGCGCTTTGGAGTTCGCGACGTCGTCATCGGGCTCTCGCTCATCGCCCTCTCGAGCCAGGCCTGGGTGCGCGGCGAGGCGCGGCAGATCCAGCGCGACCTGGCCGTCACCGCCAACCCCGACCTCGACGCCGAATGGACGCGTTTCCAGCGCGCCGACCGGATCAGCCTGCCGCTCCTGGGCGGCCTGGGAGGGGTCCGCGACGAGCTCAAGGAATCCCTGGCGACGGCGGCCGACCGCGTCGTCCAGAGCTATCACGGCGACGACGCCAGCACCGCGGAAGGGCAGTGGCAGCGGGCCCAGCGGTATCTCCAGGCGGCGGTGCAGCTCGACTACGGAGACAAGAAGAACCGGGCGAAGATGGTCTACTGCGAGGGCCAGATCGACCGCATCGAGAGCGAGCGGCTGCGGCGCCAGGGGGCCCGCGACGAGGCGCAGAAGCGGCTGGGCGCCGCCGTCGAGGCCTTCGACCGGGCGGCGCGCTGGGACTCCTCCTGGCCCGACCCCTACCTCGGCCTGGCGCGTATCTACGCCTACGACCAGTTCGACCTCGACAAGCTGCAGGCCGCCACCGACGAGCTCTCGCGCCGCGGCTATCCGCGCGGCCGGCGGGAGACGGCGATGCTCGCCGATGGCCACCGACGCCGGGGCATCGATCTCCAGGCCCAGGCGAACGGCATGCCGCCGGAGCGGGCGGCAGACGTCCTCGCCAACGCCCGTTACCACCTGCAGCGGGCCGTCGACCTCTACGACCAGATCCCCGGCTACGGCTCGGTGCAGAAGAACCGCGACGATGCCCAAAGCCGCCTCGAGGCGGTCGAAGAGCGCTGGTCCGCCATCGAGAGGTCGTCGTAGTGGCGGTCACCCGCAGCACGCCGGCCGAGCGGCGGCGGGCGGCGGCCACGGTTCCGGCGCGGGCCTCGCGGGGGCGGGAGGCGGCGCTCCTGGCCGGCGCTCTCGCCGCCGTCGTCCTCGGCCTGGGCCTCGTCTACGGAGCGCTCAGCCGCCCCTTCCCCGACGTCGAGGCGCGTCTCGGGCGCGGCGAGCTCCTGAACTTGAACGCCGCTCCCCGGCGCGAGGCGCTCCTGCCGCTCCTCTCGTTCGCCGCCGAGCCGGCGGAGCGGGCGTTTCTGGCCGACCGCCTCTGGCAGCGGCTCTCCCGCCCCGGCGAGGCCCCGGTCGAGAACGTCGGCGAGCTGGCGAAGATCCGCGTCGAGGCTTCCGAGGTGCTGGGCAATCCCAAGCTCGCCGGCCTCCGCGCGCGGCTGGGCGATCGCAAAGAGGGGACGGTGGCGCTCCTCGCCCTGAGCGAGCTCCGCCAGCTCAAGCCGACGGCCGTCGTCCGCACCCCGCGGGAGTTCCGCCGCCTCTTCTGGGCCTGGTCCGCCCTCTTCCTGCTCGGCTTCGCCGCCGTCCACGCCGGCTTCCGCTGGACCGGCTTCCGCGGCGACGAGCTGGTCCTCCCCATCCTCTTCACGCTCACCGGCGTCGGTCTGGCGCTGATGCTCGCCGTCCGCGACCCGCTGCGCGACCTCGCCCTCTTCCGGCCCTTCGTGCAAGGCGTCCTGGGCGGCTGCGCGCTCCTCTTCGCGGCCAGCCGGGTCGACTGGGAGCGCTCGCGGCTCGCCCGGCTGCGCTTCGCGCCGCTCGGCGGCGCGCTCCTCCTCTCCCTCCTCCTCATCCTCTTCGGCAACGGCCCCGGAGGGAGCGACGCCAAGGTCAACCTCTTCGGCTTCCAGCCCGTCGAGGCGATCAAGATCCTCGTCGTCCTCTTCCTCGCCGGCTATTTCTGCGACCGCTGGGAGTTCCTCCGCGAGCTGCCGGAGCGGCGGCCGGCCCTGGCGCGGGTGGCTCAATGGGTGCGGATCCCCAAGCTCGAGTACGCCCTGCCGCCGGTCGCCGCCATCGCCATCGTGCTGTTCTTCTTCTTCCTCCAGCGCGACCTCGGGCCCGCCCTCGTCATGGCCCTCCTCTTCCTGCTGCTCTACTCGGTCGCCCGCGGCCGGCCGCTGCTGACCCTCGCCGGCCTGGCGCTCCTCCTGGGCGGCTTCTTCGCCGGCTACGCGCTCGGCATCCCGCAGACCGTCACCGGCCGCATCGCCATGTGGCTGGCGCCGTGGGACACCTGGCGGCGCGGCGGCGACCATCTGGCGCAGTCGCTGTGGTCGTTCGCCGGCGGCGCCCTGACCGGTACCGGCCTGGGGCTCGGCGAGCCGCAGCGGGTGCCGGAGGTGCACACCGACCTCATCCTCGCGGCGGCCGGCGAGGAGCTGGGCTTCGCCGGACTCCTGGCGATCTTCGGCCTCTATGCCGTCCTCGTCCAGCGCAGCTTCCGCGCCGCCCGCCGCGCCAGCGGCGTCTACAGCTTCTTCCTCGCCGCGGGCCTCACCCTGGTGACCGCCATTCAGACTCTGCTCATCGCCGGCGGCGTCGTCGGCTTCCTTCCCCTCTCCGGCGTCGTCTCGCCGTTCCTCTCCTTCGGCCGCTCGTCGATGCTAGCCAACTTCCTCA
>DATNKQ010000189.1:0-9948 GCA_035603315.1 Thermoanaerobaculia bacterium | reverse complement strand
GGCGGGCGCGGGCCACCAGCTCCGGCCGGTCGTCGTCCGCCATGAGGCCCGTAAACAGCTTCGCCGCCTTGGCGTAGTCCTTCTTCTGCATGGCGGTCAAGCCGGTGGCGAACGCCTTGAGCTCGGGGTCGTCGGCCTCCGCCTCCTGGCGCTTGCCGGCGGCGCCGGGCTTCAGCTCGGCGAGCTTCGCCTTGATGGTCTTGACGTCGGTCTTGAAGTGGCGGGCCAGCTCCTCCAGCGACTTGGTCTTGCGGTGCCGCTCCAGGTAGCCGATCTCCGCTTTTTGCCACCGTCTGATCTTTTCGGTTTTGCCGGGCATCGTGGGCCTCGTCGGATGAACGACTATGGATGAATGGTTCCGCTCAACGCTTCCGCAGCTCGATGAGGATCTGCTTGGCGACCGACTTCAGGGTGTCGAAGACGCCCACCCCGGTCGTCGCCACCGCCTCGAAGGTCGGCTCGCGCTTGTAGTTGAGAGTGCGGTACATCTGGTCGACGGCGGTGACGTTCTGCAGGTCCCGTTTGTTGAACTGCAGGGCATAGGGGATCGTCGCCAGGTCGAACCCGTGCTCTTGCAGGTTCTGCTCCAGGTTGCGGATCGACTCGATGTTGGCCTCCATCCGCTCGTCCTGGCTGTCGGCCACGAAGACGACGCCGTCGACCCCTTTCAAGATCAGCTTGCGGCTGGCGTCGTAGAAGACCTGGCCGGGCACGGTGTAGAGGTGGAAGCGGGTGGTGAAGCCGCGGATCGACCCTAAGTCCAGGGGCAGGAAGTCGAAGAAGAGGGTGCGGTCCGCCTCCGTCGCCAGCGAGATCATCTTGCCTTTCGAATCGGGCGAGGTCTTGTTGTAGATGTACTGCAGGTTGGTGGTCTTCCCACACAGCCCCGGGCCGTAGTAGACGATCTTGCAGTTGATCTCCTTGCTAGCGTAGTTGATGAAGGTCATGGTGGATGGTCATCCCGCTTCTTCGCTCCGAGTCCGACCGCTCAGGCTCCAGGCAGCGCGCGTGCTCTTGGGGGTCACTCGCCGAAGAGCGCGTCGATGTCGTCGTCGGTGATCTCGGAGAACGGGCTCGGGTGCGGCGCCCCCGGCGCCCCCCGCTCGCCCTTCTGCAACATGATCTCGAACGTCTTCTCGAGGTCGACGCTCGCGCGCTTGACCCGCAGGCGGACCAGGCCGAGCGAGGAACGGTCGTCGAAGATGACGACCAGGATGGCGCGCTTGGCGACGATCGAGATGTGGATGTGGTCCTGCTGCCCCTCGTGGAAGAGCACCGAGAACTCGCGCTCGCCGATCAGCTTGGCGAGGCCGTCCGTCGCCGCCACGTTGCCGGCGGTGAGCGAGGCGAGCGAGGTGGTGTCGAACTGGTCGATGTCGCCGGCGGCGGCGATCTGCTGGCCGTTCTTGTCGATCAGGAACACCGCCTTGGCGTTGGCCTCCTGGCGCAGGCGGCGCAGGGCATCCTCCAGATGCCTGAACTCCTCTTCGTAGAGGACGAAGTCGGCTGAGGACATGGCTACCCTTTCCGGACCGCGCGAAGATATAGCACGGACGTTGATTCGACCTAGCGGAAGAGCCGCCACCCATTGAGGACGTCGGCCTCGGCGATCAGGAGGCGGTCGCCGTCCTGCCGGAAGGCGACGGGCACCGGCTTGCAGCCGCCGCCGCCCTCGTTCACCTGCGACAGCCGGAAGGCCTTGTCGCACTTGTTGCAGACCATCCACTCCCCCTCGTGCCGGAAACCCCGCTTCCCCTTGGCGCAGACCTCGTCGGCGTCGAAGGCCACCTGCAACTGGCCCTGGGCGTCCCGGCCGACGAAGAACTTGACCTCCTGGTTGCCGCGGTTCAGGAAGCGGTAGAAGCGCACCTGCTGGGGGCCCAACCCCTGGAGGCCGACCTCGACCATGCCGTCGCGCCCGGGCTTGACGAGCTCGTAGCTCTCCCCCTTGAGCTTGCCCTCGAGGGCCAGCTCGGCCGTCAGGATCGCAGCGATGACAAGGAGGACGATGACGACCCCATGGACCGGCCTGAAGCGACGCATCTCGCTATTCTGGCCGAACGGGGCGGGCACGGCAAGTGGACGCCCCCTCCGGCCACCCCTTGGCCCTCGGGCACGCCCTCCCGATCGTCATATTGAGAACGTGTGAAGAATTGCCGAGACCAAGCCATTACCCCCGGCCCGAAAGGCACGTCCTCCCAGCTTGTCATCCCGAGCGAGAGCGAGGGACCTGGGGGAAGGGCGGCCTTCCAACCTCTTGCTACGCGGGGAATTCGCGCCTCCCCCCGCCCAGGTCCTTCGCTCTCGCTCAGGATGACAGCTGCTGGGTTTTCGCGCTGGCGGTCCCCCGCCGTCGTCAGCGACCGCCGGCGGAGAGCACTTGGCACAGCCAGGGCGCCATCAGCCGGCTGGCCTGGCGGTGGCCTTCGGCGTTCCAGTGGCCCTCGCCGGGGGCGGTGTTGGGGAAGCCGTGGAGGAAACGGCCGGTCCGCGCCGCGTACTCCGCGAGCGCCGGCGCCAGGTTGAGGACCGGAATTCCCGCCGCTTTCCCCACCTCGCGGATACGCTCGTCCGGGTAGAAGAGGGTGGTGAGCCCGAGCTGGCGCTCGAAGGCCCGCCGCCGCGCCGGGTCGGGATGGACCTGGATGCCGTCGCTCAAGGTGACGATCCCGAAGCGCGCCCCCTTGGCCCGCACCTCGGCGGACATCTCGCGGAGCATCGCCTCCGTCACCTCCCAGGCGGCGCGCCACTCGGGGGTCGCCGGCGGCGAGTAGACGGCGTTGTCGAGGCCCAGCTCCTCGATCGGCTGGGTGGTCACCCGCCGCGCCTTCCAGGCGCCGACGCGGTCGTCGAGCGCGCTCTTCGCCCTTTTCGCGAGCTGCAGCAGGCGGGAGCGGTTGAAGACGCCGTAGAGCAGGCGGGCGGGGCCGCTCCGCCGCAGCTCGTAGCCCGAGGAGCGGCGGAAGGAGTCGTCGAGCGTGAGCCGCGGGCCCGCCGAGCTCCCCGGAGAAGCGGCGAGCACGAAGTAGGGGCGCAGGGGGTCCTGCTCCAGGGCGCGCTCGTTGTTGCGCACGTCGTTGCCGGTGTAGAAGGCGAGGAGGACGATGTCCGGCCGGTACTTCCAGACTTGGCCGCGGAGCGTCAGCAGCTCCTGCGCCGTGCCGTAGCCGGAGACCCCGAAGTTGAGCACCTCGACGGGGCGGCCGGCGAGTGTCCGGCAGGTGGGGCAGGCGGCGAGCCGCGCCTCCAGGAGGTGCCAGAAGGTCGCCTCGACCGGCACCTGGAGAGCCTCCGCGCAGGAGTCGCCGAGGACGGCGATGCGGACGGTCCCCGGCGGCTTGGCGAGCGCGTGCTCGCGGTCGCGCAGGCCGTCCGAGTTGATGCGCACGGGGGCGCTGCCCTCCTTGCGCCACCACCCCTCCGCCCCCGGCTGGAGCGACCAGCCGCGCTCCGGGTCCGGGCGATAGAAGTTGGGATAGGAGATCCCGGCGAGGCGCAGCGCCGCCTCGGCCAGCCCGAGGGTGAGGGCTGCCGAAGCGGCGAGCAGGAGGAGCTTCCCGAGCCGGGCTCTCGCGGCCACGCTCCCGTCAGCCGTCCACTAGAAGAGGGTGTAGATGAACGGCGCGGTCGCCTGGCTGGTGACGACCAGGAGGATCACCAGGCCGAGGATGAGCACCAGGGGGACGATCCAGTAGACCTTGTTGTGCCGCGCGAAATCGAAGATCTGCCCCAACAGGGAGGCGATGTAACGGAGCCAGCGCATGACTGCCTTCTCCTCGATGAATGGTGCGCACGGCGCACCCTACGTTCGCTTGCGGGCTTAACCTCTGCCCTTTTTTGCTGGTGTAGGGGCGGGGCTTGCCCCCGCCCGGGAGGGGTCAAGCCCCTCCCCTACATAAAAAGAAAACCGCCGTACGTTCGACAACCCCGGCGCGCACCGCGGAAAACCACAGCACCCTCGGCGGCCGTGGCGCGCATAGCGCGCCCTACATTAGAAAACGACAGCACCTTCGCCCGCCGACCTTAATCCAGCTTGTAGTCCTGCCGCCAGTCCCCCTTCTCCGCCAGCTCCGGCTGCGCCTTCTTGTCGAGCAGGAAGGGGCCGAGGACCAGATGGTCCATCTCGGTGCGCATGAAGCAGCGGTAGGCGTCCTCGGGGGTGCAGACGATGGGCTCGCCGCGCACGTTGAAGCTGGTGTTGACGATCACCCCGTAGCCGGTCAGGCGCTCGAACTCGGAGAGCAGCGCGTGGTAGCGGGGGTTCTCCTCGCGCGACACCGTCTGGATGCGCGCCGAGTAGTCGACATGGGTGATCGCCGGGAGGTCCGAACGCGGGCGGTTGACCCACTCGACGAGCGGCAGCTCCTCCTCGTCCCCCCGCCGCGGCACCCGGCGCGACACGACGACGTCGGCGACCAGCAGCATGTAGGGGGAGGGGCGGTCGAGCTCGAAATAGTCCCCCACCTTCTCCTCCAACACGCTGGGGGCGAAGGGCCGGAAGCTCTCGCGGTACTTGATCTTCAGGTTCATGATCGACTGCATCTTGGGCGAGCGGGCGTCGCCGACGATCGAGCGGTTGCCGAGCGCCCGCGGCCCGAACTCCATGCGCCCGTGGCAAAGGCCGACCACGTTCTCGGCGGCGATCAGGCCGGCGATGCGCGGCGCCCAGTCGGCCTCTGAAAGCTCCTCGAAGGGCAGGCTTCGCGACGCCAGCCAGGCGCGGATCTCGCCGGGACTGAACTCCGGCCCCAGGTAGGCGCCGCGCATCGAGTCGCGCCCCTGGTTGCCGGCGACCACCCGCGGCTTGCCCAGGGCGTTGTGCCAGTAGGCCAGCGGGGCGCCCAGGGCGCCGCCGGCGTCGCCCGCCGCGGGCTGGATCCAGAGGTCGTCGAAGATCTTCTCGCGGAGGAGGATGCCGTTGGCGACGCAGTTGAGCGCGACGCCCCCCGCCATGCAGAGGTTGCGCTTGCCGGTCAGCTCGCGGGCGTGGCGGGCGAGCTTCAGCACCACCTCCTCCGTCACCTCCTGGATCGACCGCGCGAGATCCATCTCGCGGGGGCCGATGGGCGACTCCGGCTGGCGCGGCGGCCCGCCGAAGAGGGCGGAGAACTTGCCGTTCGTCATCTCCAGGCCGTCCAGGTAGCCGAAGTAGTCCATGTTGAGGCGGAAGGAGCCGTCGTCCCGGACGTCGATGAGCTCGCGCTTGATGGCTTCCGTGTAGCGGCCGGCGCCGTAGGGGGCCAGGCCCATCAGCTTGTACTCGCCCGAGTTCACCTTGAAGCCGGTGAAGTAGGTGAAGGCCGAGTAGAGGAGCCCGAGCGAGTGCGGAAACTTGATCTCCTGGAGGAGCTCGAGCCGCTCCCCTTCGCCGACGCCGATCGTCGTCGTCGCCCACTCGCCGACGCCGTCGAGCGTCAGCACCGCAGCCTCGGCGAAGGGCGAGGGATAGAAGGCGCTGGCGGCGTGCGACTCGTGGTGCTCGGTGAAGTAGATCGGGGTGTCGCCCGAGACCCCGCAGCGCTCGAGCGCCCCGGCGATCTTGGGCGGGATCCACAGCTTCTCCTTGAGCCACAGCGGCACCGCCTGCACGTACGAGCGCAGGCCCCGCGGCGCCACCGCCAGGTAGGTCTCCAGGATGCGGTGGAACTTGAGGAGCGGCTTGTCGTAGAAGACGACGCCGTCCAAGGCGCTCGATCCGTTCGGCCCGCCGCTCGTCACCCCGCCCACCCCTCCTACTGACAGGCAGTAGCGCACGGCGTTGAAAGGGAACTCCGAGTCGTGCTTGATGCGGGTGAAGCGCTCCTCCTGGGCGGCGGCGACGATGCGGCCGTCGTCGATCAAACTGGCCGCCGAATCGTGGTAGTAGCAGCTGATGCCCAGGAGCTTCATGGTCAGAACTGCTGCTTGTACGACGCCTCGCCGCGGTCGCGACGGGCTGCCTCCGCGGCCGACCAGTAGGAGGTCAACCGGGAGTCGAAGCCGGTGGTGATGGCGAGCTTCTTCGACAGGCGCAGGAAGGCGCCCACCGGCAGGAAGAAGAGATAGAAGAGGAGCGTCATGAGGACCCAGGTGACGAGCGTGCCGACGGCGTGGGCGAAGCGGTCGAGGAGGCTCGTCAGGCGCCGGTAGAGGGTGAGCGGCGCGGCGAGGGCGACGATCCCCGAGGCGAGCGCCAAGGCCGCCACCACCAGCCCCGCCGTGGGCCGGAAGTGGTGGAGGATGGCCGCGAAGACGAGCCCGACGGCGGCGCCGATGAGGCCGCGCCGGCGCTGCGCCGCCGCCTCCGTGGCAGTGGCCGCCGCCACGGCTTCGCCCGTCGACCGGCGCCAGTCCCAGACCACGGTGGAGGGTTCCTCGGGCTCGCTCGCCATCTCTTTGCTTTCTTTCATCTCTCTCGTCGTGCCCGCGGCGGGCGCCGCGCGGCGGCCCGGTATCCTATCTCGAATCGCTCCGCGAGCCGCCTGGGCCGGCGGACCCAGTACATGCAGGTATGCACAAGATCGGTTGCATCGTCTCCGGCATTGCCCTACAATTCCTATCAAATACCGGCGGACGTCAGGTCCGTAAACAGCTCGTTTTCGATTTTCGAGGAGATCGGCGCCGATGAAACGCACGCTCGCCTGCAGCCTCTTCGCTATCGGCGCCCTCTTCGCTGCCGTTTCCTCCCTCGCGGCCGGGGAGGTGTTCGTGCCCTTCGCCAGCAATCAGAGCCTGGCCGGCACGACCTACCGGACCAAGGTCTGGGTGACCAACACGGGCAACCTGGCGCGCATGTTCTCGACCGCCTTCATCCCCAGCGGCGTCGACGGCACCACCGTCGAGAAACTCTCGGCGCCGATCTCGGTGGCCCCCAACGCCACCGTCCTCCTGACCGGCATCGCGCCCGCCGGCAAGGTCGGCATGCTGGAGGTCAGCGGCGCGCCCCAGCTCGAGGTCGAGGCCCGCATCGAGGCGCTGAAGGGCGACGGCACCGTCGTCTCCTCCGCCACCGTCCCCGTCGTCGCCAAGGGCAACGTCATGGCCGCCAAGTCCATCGCCTACCTGCAGGGCCTGGAACGGTCGACGCAGGGCGTCCTCACCGACTTCGCCATCCTCAACCTCTCGCGCACCCAGACCCAGTGCAGCATCGCGGTGCTGCGCGCCGACGGCACCGCCATCCAGCAGACGGTCCTCCTGAACCTCCTGCCGTTCTCGCACCGCGCCTTCAACGACGTGCTCTCGACGCTCGCCGTGACGTCCGTCGCCGACGCCCACTTCGAGGTGAGCTGCGACCAGCAGTTCTTCGCCTACGCCAATGTCTACAAGGTCGGCGGTCCGGAGGCCAACTTCGTCACCCCGTCCGCCGGGCTCACCGACGACGTGGTCCCCGGCGGCGGCGGCAGCAGCGGCGGCGACACGACGGGCGACGTCGTCTTCACCGTCCCCGGCATCTTCTTGACCGCCCGCGACGGCAACTCCTACACCTACTACGACCTGCCCGCCACCCAGGGGGTGCAGTACAAGCGCGCGGTCATCGAGTTCGACATGCACATCAAGGGCTTCTCCGACCTGCTCTTCACCGGCGTGACCTCCTTCCGCCGGCCGAACAAGACCCGCGACCTGCGGGTGCTCTACTACGGCATCCAGATCGTCAACCGCAACAGCAAGACCACCATCGATCTGGGCAACGAAGGCCTCATCGTCAAGACCGTAGGACCCTGGAAGTCGAACCACGACTACCACGTGCGGATGACCTACGACACCACCATCCCGCAGGTGAAGCTCGAAGCCATCGAGAACGGCGTCGTCACCTACACCGAGACCGGCCTGGCGCAGCACCAGGACCTGAGCGCCAACGCCAGCCCCCTGGAGGTCGACTTCGGCCAGACCGGCATCGCCGACGGCGCCTACGCCCCGCCGATCGGCTGGATCTTCGCGAACCTGAGGGTGGTGCTTACCCCGCTGTAGGCAGGCCCTCAGCTCACGAAGACCATGTTGGCGGCGAGCGAGAACCCGAGGGCCAGCTCGAGGATCGCCGGCGCCCAGGCGAGCCATCTCCATCGATTCTGTTCGTCACCTTCTTCTCCCGCCAGCGCCGCCGCCGCGAACAGGCAGGCGAAGGGCATGAAGATCAGCCAGATCCTCCCTACCTCGCCGCGCACGCTGCCGGACAGCCATAGCAGGACGAGAATCCCCCACCACCCCAGGAATCCCAAGCGCAGCGACCAGGACGTTCGTCCGCGCCTCGCCAACCCAGCCACGGCGAGCCCGAGGACGGGAGGTCCCAGCAGCAGCGCGAAGTCGTAGGGGTTCCAGACCAGCCAGGTCAGGTAGTGGCGGGACTCGACCGCCATCGCGCGGTGAGCGGCCACGGCAGCGCGGAATGCGGTCCAGGGGTCGTATCCGGCGACCAGCGCCAGAGCGAGCCAGGGGAGGAGAAAAGCGGCGCCCACGACGAGCGGGCGCCTCCAGCTCGAGAGCCGCAAGCGCTCGCCACCACTCCCACCACTCCCACCACTTCCGGCACCGAGCGCGATCAGTCCCACGAGAGGCACCGCCGCCAAACAGCCGTAGGAGAGGAAGCAGGCGAGGAAGAGCAGGAGGCCCGCGCCGCAGGCGCGCGCCGATTGGATTCCGGCGCTCTGCGCCCAGGCGACGCCTTCACCGCCAGCCGCCAGGGCGGCGGCGCCGATTCCACCCGCCGCCAGAGCGGCGGCGCCAATAAGAAGGAGCGGCAGGGCCTGGTCGAGCGACGGGGTAAAGAGCGAGCGCGCGGGGACCACCAGCCAGAGGAGGACGGCCAGCCGCGCCGCGGCCGGCGGCAGTCCCCAGCGGAGCGCTAGGCCGTGGAGCGGCCAGGCGGCGAGAGCGGAGAGGGCGGGCAGCAGGAGCGCCAGGGCGACCACCGCCCATGGCCCCGCCGGCCGCGAAGGGAAGGGCCGGTGGCGATCGCGGGCGCGGCGGATCTCGCGCTCGAAGGCGTCGCGCGCCGCCGCCGCCCAGCCGGAAGCTCCCTCCCCGGGCGGCGGAAGCCAGCGGGTGAGGGCGTCGACGGCGCGGACGGCGAGGAGCGGCCCGGGCGGATGCGTCCGCGAGTGGAGGTCGAGCGGCGCGATGGCCCGCGGGTAGTCGGCCAAGAGCTCGCGGGTGCCCGGCACCACCCCGGCGTCGAAGACGTAGCTGAAGCTGTGGCGGGAGACCAGCGACTGCAGCACGCGCTCCATGCCGCCCGGCTGCGCGCCGACGAGGGCGAGGGTGAAGGACCAGCCGGCGGCGACGACGAGGGCGAGCGACCAGCGGCCCCCCCGCCGCTCCCACAGCCAGGCGAGCCCGAGGAGGAGCAGGGCGCCGGCGGCGGCGAGAGGCCAGGCGAGGCTCGCCGGGCGGTAGGCCCACTCCCACTCCGCCGGACCGTTCGCGAAGTCGGCCTGCGCCCAGACGGCGGCGACGAGGCCGGCGGTCGCCAGGACGGTCAGGGCGAGGAGGGCCGCGGGTAGGGGGCGCATGGGAGCTGTGCGGGATGATTGTGCAGGGGCAGGAATGTCCGACATCGCAGGAATATCCGTCATCACATGTCATGGCCATTTGTCGCCGACCGCCTGACGCGGCCGCGCGAGACCTTAGGGCCTGTCATCCCGAGCGTGAGCGAGGGACCTGGGCGGGGGAAGGCCTCCCAAACTTCAGGTAGCAAGGGGCTTCGCTCCACCCTTCCCCCAGGTCCCTCGCTCTCGCTCGGGATGACACTGGCTACGCTTTCGCTCTGCAAGGAATTCGATCCTGGCGGAAGCATAGAGGATCTGCGGGTAGAATCGGCTGGCACCTCCGCGTCTCCCGATCGCGCATCCGAGCATGGCCCTGCCACCTCCGCTCCCCCCGCCCTCGCGCGAGCTCGCGCTTCCCGGCTTCCAGCTCGGCCACGGCTCCGACGTCGCCGCCCGCACCGGGGTCACCGTCATCCTCTGCCCCGAG